>CAZNWQ010000164.1:0-1597 GCA_964576965.1 uncultured Dehalococcoidia bacterium | reverse complement strand
TTTCAGGAAAGGCAGCGGACGCGTTTTGGACTTCTACCGTTCTTCAAGAATGGCTTCATGAGAAGGCACTTAAGTATCTACCAGAATATCTGTGCGATGTCTCTGCCAAACTGAAACTTCCGTACAACAAAGTTAGAATTAAACGGCAAAAGACCCTATGGGGGAGTTGTTCCAACAAAGGCAATATCAATCTAAATCGCAACCTGATGCTGATGCCATCTGAGGTGGTTGATTATGTGCTGCATCATGAGCTTGTTCATCTAAAAGTTTTAAGCCATTCATCTAAATTCTGGAAGGAACTTGAGCGTTCATTTCCTGATTACAAGAAGATCCGTAAACAGTTAAAGTATTTGGGAGGCAATAAACTACCAGAGTGGGCACTTGTGTAAGTCCCCTTATGCCAGTAACTTCTTTTTTTATATGTAAACACACTTAACGCAACAGCTCTTTTTTATATAGTGACACACTGTATCGACCCCATATCGTCACAGGGTTGCTCGGCATACATGAACAAACATGGGCAAACGTAGAGGAACAATAATGTAGTAAAATGTAGTTATGTTGAGGATACATAGACCAATAGCCTGTCTAGTAGGAGCTGTCATACTATTAGTATCGGTATACTTCTTTCAAACAGCATACCTAAAATTTTCGATAGAAGGTGAAATGAGGCAAGAAGCCTTATCGTCAGTTGGAATGGTGCTTGGGGTATTAACGATACTCTATGGTCTTATACCAGGTAGAACTAAGGAGTAAGACTCGTGAAGAAATTACTCATTGGTGGATTAGCTGGGGGGGGAATTGCTATAGGTTCTGGTATTGTTTCTGGACAGATTAGTGGTGCTATGGGCATGATTGTTGGTCTTGCTATTGGTTGGGCTGTTGTTATGACTATCGCCAGAAAAATAAAACTGAAGTAACCCTTTTATAGAATTCGGCTAAGCACTATCGTTCTTTCCCTACCAGTGCGTCTACGGTGTAGTTAGTCGACTATTCTTGTAGGGACTACTGCCGATTATTTGTCAGCCAGTTAGGCTTGAATATTTATGAGTCAGAGAATGTTCATTTACTTGAACATATCTAATTCCAGATGGGTCGTTTCCGATTGGAAACCCGACAGGTCCGGTGGATACTAGTTCAGTGTTTCCCACTTTTTGGTAATTATTCATATGAAGATGACCTGTGAAAACAGCAGTCACATCATATTCAGTAATTAAATCGATTATTTTTGCACGCCTCTCTGAGGGAATAGCGTGGTAACTATCACCTTCATTTAAGTCGTTTAGATATAAAGGGTGGTGCATGAAAATGATCTTGTGTCTTTGGTGGGTTGATGAAGCTATCCGAAGTTCATTCTCGAGAAAGGAAATTAGGGTATTCCACTCATTGGGAACTAGCCCGGGATCATAGCAAATGGCACTGTTAAGAACTATAAAGTAGCAGTTTTCTTCTTGAAATGAATAATTGTATTCTCCGAATTGTTCCTTATATTTATTTAGACTTGCCCGTGTTGGTTTATCTCCAACATCATGATTCCCAGCTACCCAGTAAAGTTTGATGTCCTCATTTAGGAGTCGTGAAATTCTTATCAACTCCT
>CAZNWQ010000163.1:0-1621 GCA_964576965.1 uncultured Dehalococcoidia bacterium | reverse complement strand
ATATGAACGATAGCGGTTTGGCGGCACGAGCATTACTAAAAGATTACAAAGCGTCACCGAATTGTCTGTTGGTAATTTACGATGACATGGATATCGCACCTGGAAATATTAGATTAAAAAAGCAAGGGGGACCTGGGGGTCACAATGGTATGAAATCCATTCAGGAATATATCGGAACTAACGATTTTCCAAGGCTAAGAATTGGAATTGGACGCCCATCAAAACATCAAGATACAGTATCTTATGTTTTATCTAGCCCTAGTTTGACTGAATCACAATCAATATCATCAATCTTAGAAAAGACTGATGAAGTTTTGAACTCAATCATATCTCAGGGTTTAGATGCAACTATGGAATGGGCAAATAGATCCTAGTTTAATAAAGCAACGCTTGAGCTACTTTAACGACTAAATTTTTCAACTTCAGCCAATATCATTTCTTTACCATTACCGCCGGCTACAAGCACAGTTCCATCATTTAGCATTACGGAGACGTGCCGAAACCTTGGCTCTTCCATATTTGCCAAAACCGTCCAAGTATCGGTTTCTGGATCATATATTTCAGTTGAGCTACGATTACCCATACCTCCAGCGACTATTACCTTGCCGTCAGATGTAAGGACAGCTGTATGTTGTCCTCTAGGCTCTGATAAATCTGGAGTCCTTGTCCATGTGTTAGCCGCCGGATCAAATATCTCAGCATTATTTCTCTTTCCTCGACCACCAACCACCAATACTCGTCCATCTTGCAATAAGGTCGCCGTATGTGAATGTCTGCTTATTGCCATTGGCGCAGCAGTTGTCCAAGTATCTGATTCAGAGTCATAAATTTCGGCTGATTTAAGATAAGGACCATCTTCCTTACCACCTCCAGTTACTAGCACCCTTCCGTCTTGCAATACAGTAACTGTATGATTAGCCCTTTTATCGACCAGAGAAGATATTGCTGTCCAAGTGTCAGTTGCTGGATCATATATCTCGGCCGTTTTATTCAGGCCATAGTTCACGTTGTAACCCCCAGAAACCAAAAACCTGCCATCACTCAAAACCGCTCCTTTAACTTCGTCTCTGGGTTCTAACATAGGTGCTATAGATTCAAATTCTCCTGTTGCAGAATCCCATATCTCGGCATCGGGGTATGCATGAGTAAGAGTACCTCTGCCACCAGCCACTATAACCCTTCCATCAGGCAATAGCCCCGATGCAAAAGCATATCGATGAATTGCCATTACTCCAGTAAATTCCCAGGTATCTGTGCTTGGATCATATATTTCGGCCGTATCAAAAATATATGTATTATGGCTTGTTTTCTCCCCAAGTCCCTTACCACCCATGACTAATACTTTTCCACCTTCTATCAAGATCGCAGCGTGTTGTATTCGGGCATTTTTCATATCTGAAACACGTACGAATTCACCGGGTGGTATTGATTCAACTGAACCAGTGTCATTTTCTACTGATACCTCTTGATTTTTATCTGTTGTCGTTGCCTCATTTGTAGCATCAGAAGAAGCACAAGAATAACTAATAACTAAGAGAGAGCATAATGTTGCAATTAAAAATAGATTTTTCATATTTCACCTTATCTATGGAGTAAACAATTCAGTTTCAGCCAATAGGCC
>CAZNWQ010000162.1:0-1634 GCA_964576965.1 uncultured Dehalococcoidia bacterium | reverse complement strand
CAACAGAGCAAAATAAGCCGTAAATACCAGGCACTCGATCAAGAATCGGATGCCAATCCGGGGTGCAGGTGAATAAACCAACCCATCCTCCCTGATAGAAACCATTTTCCATCTGAGGCATGCGTGCAACGAGTTTTTCAAAAGACTCAGCCACTACATCCATGTCATGGCCTTGCTTATATGTGTCTAAATCAGTATCTTCTTCCCCTACCCCAATAGCGGTAAGATTTGAGCCGTCTGGGCGGAATGATAAGCCCCCAACAATATCTGCAACTGCGGGGTGCGACGGAATTAAATCTGTTGGTCTTCTGATCAATATTACCTGATGCCGAACTGGCTGAAGAGGCATATCCATATCAAAAGTCTGAAAAAACTTTTGGGACCAAGGCCCTGTAGCTATCAACACCGTATCTGATGCTATAACACCTTTATTTGTCTTTACCCCTTTGATCTTTCCCTTATCAATTATTACCGACTCTACTTCAGTTGAAGTGCAAATTGTCCCTCCTAATTCAACTGCTCGGCGCCCAAAACCTGCTGCTACAGCATATGCATCTGCATAACCTGAATCAGGTTCATAACAAAACGTTTCTGTTTCCTTTAAGTTAACCATAGGAGCTATCTCAGATGCCTCTTCTAAGGTAAGTATATCCACGTTAACCCCAAGAGCCTTATGCATGGCAACATTATCTTGCATTGCCTTTGATCCATCAGGCCCCACTATAGCCATATAACCGCTTTGCACAAATCCTGAAGGATGGCCAACCAATTCTTCAAAGTTCTTGAACCAATAGAGACTTTCAAGTGCCATCTGAGTAGTCACTTCATTGGAGTAGTGCATTCTGGCCAAAGACATCGAACGGCCAGTGGACCCCGTTCCAATTACATCTCTTTCAAGCAAGACAGGGTTTTTTACCCCCTTCTGGATAAGATTATAGAGGGTACTACATCCTATGATCCCTCCTCCGATAATCACAACATCTGCGGTTTTAGGTAATTTCGAATCAGTTTCATTATTTGCTTTGTCATCCATAATATTCTCCATTTATTTTGAACACATCGAGGGATAAGGTTAGTATAAATCCGAGAAGCACATCCCCAAATCCATCCGCGACACAACATAACAAAAAGTACTACCCATGTTAAGCCTTTTCCAGAATATTCCCCGCTAATCAGAATGTATAAACTTGGATTAAATTGAATACGTGGAATTTCAGTTATCTCGTAAAATACGATCTTTAGCCTGTAGGCGCATTTCTTCACTAGTCGGCTGGTAAGCAGCAAGGAATTCCATAGCAAACTCCCCTACATTCCCGTTATCAATAGCCAGCCGAAGATCATCCATTAATTGATGAATGAAATGAAGATTGTGGATGGTTGCAAGTCGCAATCCCAATATCTCTCTGGATTTAAATAGATGATGAATATACCCTAAAGAAAAGTTGCTGCAAGTGTAGCAGAGACATGTATTAGAAATCGGATTCCAGTGATTTTTATACTGACTTTGATGTATATCTACCCGACCAAATCTCGTGAATAAAGCTCCGTTGCGAGCTACCCTAGTAGGCAACACGCAGTCAAACATATCTACTCCTCTACAGACACAGTTTACAAAATCTTCAGGGGATCCAATT
>CAZNWQ010000161.1:0-1659 GCA_964576965.1 uncultured Dehalococcoidia bacterium | reverse complement strand
GGCATTAAATTTCAGGGGTGTGGGATTGAGTTCAGGATCATATGATAGCGGCATAGGGGAACTGGAAGATGCCCTATCGGCAATAGATTATCTGAAAACCTATCAAGGAATTAATCATTGTAAAATTGGAATAGCCGGCTATTCTTTCGGTGCCCACATAGCACTTAAGACGACCCTATATCACAATATCGTGGCCTTCCTGGTTGGTTTAACAAAATTCGATACAGAAATTCATCGGTCAATCAAACCGTCCACAGAACTTTCTCTAGTGATAGGTGAGCACGATAGTAGATTTGACTCAGAATCCTTCGATTATATCTCGTCAAAGTTGTCTACCAAACCAGAAATTAATGTCATTAGAGATACAGATCATTTTTTCTCTGGAAAAGAGAGTTTGGTCGGTTCATTTGCAAGTAATTTCTTCACAAATAGTTTCCGACACAGGAATAATTTATGAAAGTTCAGAGAATAGGTTTTCAATCTGGATCCCAAAGCCTAGACGCATTGGTGTCTATACCCAGCGGGAATTTTTCAAAAGGCCCAGGTATCGTGATTTGTAATATGCACCCGATATTGGGCGGTAATCTAGAGTCTTATCTAGTCAAGAATCTAAGTTCCATATTGGCGTTGAATGGTATAGCTTCCCTAAGGTTCAATTTCGGAGCTTTACAAAGTAGCGACACAAATTTCATGGAAGCTATGGAAAAGGACATTATATCCGCAGTGAAAACACTAAAGGATTGGCCCGGTATTGGAAAAAACAAAGTCGGCTTAGCAGGTATATCTATGGGATCCAATGTGATTCTAAATAACCTAACAATTTTTAATGATCTAAAAGGAGTTTTCATGGGTTGCCCTTCAGTTAATGTCCTTAAACGATCATCTTTATCAAACTTTAAACCCCAAACTTTATTTATGGTGGGTGATAGAGACAAATTTGTTTCGTCTGTGGACCTCAATAGTGAAATAATGAAAATTAACATGAGTCAGTTGGAAATTGTTGAGGGTGCAGATCATACATGGACAGGATTCGAAGACATATTAGCTGAGAAAGCAACGGGTTTTTTTACTAAAGTATTCTCTCTATAAATACATGTGTATCAAAGATTGTGATGCACATTACTACAGGCATTATGAATCTAAATCCGGTACACAGAAGTAGCATTATCATGAAACATAGCAGCCCTTTCAGCCTGTGAATATTCCTTTGACAATTTTTTAAACGCGTTGTACATCACGTTGTACGAGAAAGACATCTTATCAACCGGGAAATTACTTTCGAACATTGCTCTATCAGGTCCGAATTTTTCAATGCAGTAGTGCATAAAAGGGGCTATAGATTCGGACAGTTCATCTGATCCAACTGGAATCGATCTTTTCTCCCAGCCAAAGCCCATTAAACGCATTCCTATCCCACCCAATTTGACATTAACATTCGGACATTGCGCCACCGCATTTATACCGGCACGCCAATTCTCGAGCACTTCATCGCTGTTGTTTGCATAAGGACCAATGCGTACCAATCCACCTATATGATTTAGTATGATTGTCAGATCTGGAACAGCGTTAGCAAAGTCTGCTAACTCCAAGAGCTGTG
Source organism: uncultured Dehalococcoidia bacterium (assembly GCA_964576965.1). Classification (GTDB taxonomy): domain Bacteria; phylum Chloroflexota; class Dehalococcoidia; order Lucifugimonadales; family UBA2985; genus VFHP01. The sequence goes on along the minus strand of CAZNWQ010000161.1, from coordinate 62 downwards.
GTGCAAAAAGCCACGCCTCGAAACTCAATCCTTTATCAGATAACACTTTAGCGCCGGCACGG
>CAZNWQ010000160.1:0-1664 GCA_964576965.1 uncultured Dehalococcoidia bacterium | reverse complement strand
GTACGCTCTTCAGCAAGTTTTTCAGAACCCCTGTGAAGATATCCAAACACTGGCTCCAAATCTTGTATAACTTCCCCATCAAAGGTAACCCTTAACCTGAATACTCCATGTGTACTCGGGTGTTGAGGTCCGATGTTTACGGTTACTGGTTCAGTTCTAATCGGCATTAGCAGTATTCTGAGCTACCTTGGTGGCTCAAAGTAATCCTTCCTTTGTGGGTGCCCTGGGAATCCTTCCCACAGCATAATTCGCTTCAGATTAGGGTGATCCTCAAAAGAAATGCCCATTAGATCGTATATCTCTCTCTCTTGAAAATCCGCTCCTCTCCATACAGTGACAATTGACGGAACGGCATGCTCTCCCCGTCCCCAGCATTTTGATTTGATTACCAGACTATGGTTATGTTTCATTGAAAGCAGATGATAGACTAGTTCGAAGTACTCAATGTAATCCACACAGGATATAGCCACTAGGAAATTCATATCTATTCCTTCAGCTTCTTTTAGGAAACTGCAAACATCACGTATACTGTCAGGCTTTATCCAGATATCGGCATTATTCGATTCTTCGACACATTCAGCCATTGTCTCCTGGAGCCTATTAATCACTTCCTCTGTAGCAAGTACTGTAGTCATTACGTTTATGCTCCAGCTGGCTTAGTTGTAAGGTTGTATTTCTTGATTTTCTCATGGAGTTCCATTATTCCATAGAGTAGAGCGTCAGGTCGTGGTGGACAACCTGGTACGTAAACATCAACCGGAACAATATGATTCACCCCAGGCACCACGCTATATGATTGATAGTATGGGCCCCCACTGGTTGCACAGACCCCCATTGAGATTACCCATTTGGGTTCTGGCATCTGATCGTATATGCGCCTAATCGCTGGTGCCATTTTCCAGGTAACTGTTCCGGCGACTATCATAAGATCCGATTGCCTAGGAGAAGCTCTGAATGCCTCCATACCGAATCTGGATATGTCATATCTACCCATAGCTGTAGCCATCATTTCGAATGCGCAACATGCTAGGCCAAATGCCATTGGGAATATCGATGATTTACGACTCCAATTGAGTAGGAAATCCAAGGATGTGACAACCACATTACCATCGGTATCTGGAATTTCTATAACATCTTCACCATACGGTTCTAGATGCGTAGCCTTCATGTCACTTACAGTGTTTCCTTCTGACTTATCAAGATCCCAAGTAGTACTGTAAAGTGGTACTGTCAAATCTATGCCATCTATTATTGGGTTGCCCGCGTAATCCGATCTTTCATTTAGTGCCATGGTATTACTCCCACTCCAGGGCTTTATATCTCCATGCGTAAGCCCATCCTACAATTAGTATTAGGACAAATATAAGCATCTCTATAAAGGCAAATAAGCCCAGTTGATTGAAATGAACCGCCCAAGGGTATAGGAATACAGTCTCAACATCGAATATTACAAATAACAACGCGAACATGTAGTAACGAAAGTTGAACTGTATCCACCTGCCGCCTATAAGTTCCATACCACACTCATATGGGCTGCTCTTAACCAGGTTAGGCTTCCTAGGACGCATCCTAAAGAAAGACATTACCCAAGATAAGATCAAGAGACCAGTGGGCATAACTATGGCAACGCCGGTAGTAATTACAATGAGCCCGTACTGCCGAAA
>CAZNWQ010000159.1:677-1694 GCA_964576965.1 uncultured Dehalococcoidia bacterium | reverse complement strand
TGATGTCGGATTCCAATAATGTACATCTAGAAGATCTTTGTTCTGTTATCAGAAGTAAGAATGCAGGTCCTTTTCTTATCACCCTTGATATTATATTTCGGGATTCCTCTAGCTATTATGCAATCAAAGATAATAATTTAATAACAAAGGGCACTATTTCCGAAGTATATAACATCAGTGAAAGCGAAGTAGTAGTCCTCGAACATATCGACAGCTTGCACGCTATAAAGGCAACTCTCAAGAGACACTACCCTTCAGGAAGTCCAGGAGATACAGATGTGTACGGAATGAATCAGGAAGGGCCCCTTCTTCAACTCACATTCCCTCTTAGTATTTTTGACTGATAAATGTCCGGTTTTCTAGTACAATGAAATTTGGAGGCAACTGTATGGGACAACAGTTTGGAATCGGGGATACTGTAATAGTTCAATCTCGCAAGGTTACTCACCACCACCGTACTCCCAGCTATATCTACGGAAAGGAAGGCCGAATCGAAAAAATTCACGGTAAATTTAAGAATCCGGAGCAACTTGCATACGGAAACAATGGCCTTCCTGAACAAACACTCTATTCTGTTCTCTTCAAGTATACAGACGTGGAAATAAGCAAAGATATCTTGCCTTCTGATGAACTAATGATGGATATCTTTGAACACTGGTTAAGTCCCGGTCCAAAAAAATAACTCCCTGAGAGGTACGCAAATATGTCTAATGTACACCACGGTCCATACATCGATACCAGCGAACATGAACTTTCCCAATATGACAAACAAACCATAGCCTTGAGTGAAGTGCTTCGGCGGCAGAGTATCCTGACTACAGACGAAGTCCGTAGAACAATAGAGGACTTTAACACGCCTTATGATCCATACTTTGAAAACCGCATTCGGGCATTGATTGCCATTTGCGTGGAAAAAAGCATTCTTGTGCAAAGTGAAATTCAAGAGCAAATAGATACTATGCAAATTCCAGAGCATTCAACCTATGAAAACACTGTACGAGCCTTTGCTTCACTTTT
>CAZNWQ010000159.1:0-667 GCA_964576965.1 uncultured Dehalococcoidia bacterium | reverse complement strand
CCAGGTGTCAACCAACGAAAAACGCACGCACGCTCTCGGAGCCAGTGTTGTGGCTAAAGCATGGTTGGATATTGATTACAAGAACAGACTTCTGAGTGATGCTCGTTCCGCTATCAGTGAAATGGGCATAGCACTGGAAGAGCATGTGGAGTTCCGCATAGTAGAAAACACCCCTACTCTCCATCATGTGGTGGTATGTACGTTATGCTCCTGTTATCCAAGAGCTCTCCTCGGAGAACCACCAGAATGGTATAAGAGCATGGTGTATAGGCAGAGGGTCGTAGCCGAACCTCGACAGGTACTTCTAGAAATGGGATTACCCCTAGATGAACAGGTAAAACTGCGAGTAGTGGATAGCACAGCAGACGTACGTTACTTAGTTATTCCCAAAATACCTGAAGGTGTTGAGAGTCTCTCAGAGGACCAAGCTGCCGAATTAGTTACGAGAGATAGTATGATCGGAGTATCTCACGCCATGCCCGTAGCATAACCTAGTCTAGTTTCCAAACCAGTGTTATCCAGAGAAGGCTTTCTTGTGATTATTACAAATATGTTATCAAAATGCAGTAAACATTTACGAAAGGTGTTTGCTGCTGGACTCTTCATCTTAATCCCCATAGTAATAACCTATCTGCTGCTGAAAATCCTCTTTGATGCTATCGACGGT
>CAZNWQ010000158.1:0-1722 GCA_964576965.1 uncultured Dehalococcoidia bacterium | reverse complement strand
AATCGATCTTTTCTCCCAGTCAAAACCCATTATACGCATTCCTACACCACCCAGTTTGACATGAACATTGGAACACTCCGCTACCGCGGTTATACCATCACGCCAATTCTCGAGCACTTCATTGCTATTATTGGCATAAGGACCAATGCGGACCAATCCACCTATATGATTTAATATGATAGTGAGATCTGGAACAGCTTTAGCAAATTCTGATAATTCCAAGAGTTGCGGGGCAAAGAGCCACGCCTCGAAACTCAATCCTTTATCAGATAACACTTTAGCGCCGGCACGGAAAGTTTCACTGGAAAGTTGACCTTGTATCTTATGAAGCGCTGTGTTCTCAATTTCAGGATTGGCATCCCACGTAACCGAATGCCTTATACCTCTAAACCTGTTGGGGCTAGCTTGTAGTAAATTGTCTAGAACTGGCTCCACTCTATCTCCAAGATTCAAGTTGGCATGACCAACTATTGCTGCTGCCACTTTTGTTCTTCCATAAAGACCACTGGCACTTGCCGCTGCAAGACCTTGCACGAATTCAATTTCCCCCACGGGTTTTAATTCTTGAGGGCCATCCGTTCTATACATTGATCTTGCTTCTACAAAAACAGTTGATAATACATTGTGCCCCCCACCAACGTCGGCAGAAAGTTCGTGTAGCAAGTATCTTTCGTACGGGTATCTCTCAGTTCGAAAATCCCAGAAATGGTGATGGGGATCGCAAATTGGAAGATCAGGTTCTATAACTGTTTCTTGATTCAACGCTAACCATTCATCGCCTGTAGTTGTCACAATAAATCCTCCACGCGGCAGTTCAAATCCATAATAGCATAACCCTTGTAGCATTTCAGATCCAAAATATATTTGCAGTGGACGGCGTTTGATGCTACACTTGTTCGGTAACTCTTGATGAAAGAGACCGCCTTTAAATCAGTCCAGTGAGGCTGGCAAGGGGATTAACTTAAAGTGTCAATAGAAGACGCCGATCACCTCTTGCTTAAGGCAGGAGGTTTTTTTGTACTCAAAAATACTGATGTCTAAAGAACAGATGAGGAGAGCGTTGATACGAATTTCTCATGAAATTCTAGAAAAGAATCAGGGCGTTGATGACATGATGCTGGTAGGCGTTCATACTAGGGGAGTCCCTATAGCCAAAAGAGTGCAGACAATTATCCAAGGATTCGAAGGGAAAAACGTGCCAGTAGGAGCTTTGGACTTTAGGTTTTATAGAGATGACCTCAAAGACACTCAATCGATCGGGGAATCGCAAACCCTTATACCATTCGACATTACGGATAAGAATATTGTATTGGTTGACGATGTTCTATTTACTGGACGCAGCATAAGAGCAGCAATGGAAGCTCTCATAGACATAGGCAGGCCAAAATCAATACAACTTGCAGTATTAGTAGACAGAGGACACAGACAACTCCCTTTGAGAGCCGATTATGTAGGTAAAAACATACCTACGTCTTTGAAAGAAAGAGTGGATGTCCTCTTATCTGAAATTGACGGCGACGACAGCGTGGTATTAAAAGAAAGTGACATTGGATCGAATAAAACCAGAACCAAAGTTCAGGATTTAGAATCATTAATTAGTACGAAATGACAAATTTATCTGGCAGAAATATAAGATCTTTCGACGATCTATCTATCGATGATGTTCTATCGATATTCGAAACTGCCGATGAGATAAATGCTGATCCAAAAAAGTTTTTTGGG
>CAZNWQ010000157.1:0-1759 GCA_964576965.1 uncultured Dehalococcoidia bacterium | reverse complement strand
ACTGAAATCCAACCCAAGCAGGTAGAGAACATATTTTGCTATTTTTTGGAATAGATCCGATTTATTTTCGCGAAACCATAAAAGCTTTGCTGGTGTAAAAAAAAATGATGGTAAATGGCCAGTTTCTTTATAAATCAATTCACTGTGCTGATCGTCTATGCTGAAACCTTGTAACGTTGCTCTAAGATCCGTATTAGTGCCAAGATATACAGTAGTGTTTTTGGTATCTAAAAATGCGGTGGCTTGTCTTTGACCTGTGATACTAATACCGGTGATGTCCTGAACATCTATTTTGCTGATCTGTACCGATTTTTGTATGCTACAAATAAGACCTTGTATTAGTTGATCTGGATCCAATTCGCTAGCGGCACTGATTATATTGCTATCATGTCCGTTGAAATTAGCTGGATAAGGCATTGATACAAGACCAAAAACTTCTCCAGTATCACTCACTATTCCACATCGGTATTCGCGACTGCTTAAATCAAAGGAGAGAACAAAACTATCTTTCATGTTTGATCCATATTTCAGGGTTAACAATTCTCGTGGGTCTAATGCCCTCCGAAAATCGTTTGATATCTTCTACAATCATTGAAGACTGAGTTTGGATTGTTTCATGAGTGCTACCGGCGATGTGCGGTGTCAGAATAACGTTATCTAACTCTATAAGAGGATTGTTATGCGGTATTGGATGACTTTCATGCACATCAATTGCTGCTCCAGCAATTTCATGCTTTGTTAGACTATTCAATAAAGCATTCTGATCTACTAATTCAGCAGCAGATACATTGATCAAGTATGAGTCCGACTTCATATAGTGGATATTATTAGAATTTATCAAATTTTTGGTATTTGTTGTGTATGGTAAATGCAAAGAGACCACATGAGATGTTTCCAGAAGCTGATCAAGTGTTAACTGACGGATGTTGTGTTTTTGTGATATTTCTGTTGATACATTAGGATCAGAACCTACCACCTTCATGCCCATTGATTGGGCTAACTTAGCGACAGCTAGACCTGTTGCTCCTAGCCCAACAATGCCCAGAGTTTTACCGTTTATTTCGTTTCCTCTTAGATAATAGTACGGTTCTATAGGATCATTCCACTTACCCTCTTTAATATAGCGATCACTTTTAGGGATGTGCCTTAAGAGCGATAGCATTAAACCAATGACGAATTCTCCTACGGCCATCGCGTTACGGCCTGGAGTGTTGATCACAACCACATTGTTTGCTGTGGCAGCTTCTACATCAATATGATTTAATCCAGATCTACAGACACCTACGAGCTCAAGTCTTGGGACAGCATCAAAAAATTCTTTAAATAGGAAATCTGCTTCAATTATGACAATACTGATGTTGTCTATACAAATTCTGTTTGCGAGATCGTAAGGATCATATAGTTTTTGGGTGTCTGTCCAGCTCTCATAGACCGTGGGCATCATGACCGAAAGGTCTTTAAGAGACTCTTCGTGAAAAGGGCATAATATCAAGGCTTTCATGATATGAGTGTTTATTCTGACAGTATTCCGTTCGGATCGACTTTTGAATTGGCAACGATAATGCTGTTTGCCCAGCACTTGGTATAGGAAATGTTTCTGCTAGTTTACTTTGCAGGGAGAGGGATATTACTGGAAGTATCTACTGACCCAAGATCTGGATGAGGACTTCTCTATTTCTGGGACGGTCGAGTTCGATAAGAAAGACTCTTTGCCATGTTCAAAACTGAAGGTTCCCACGGATTATAGGAATTGATTCGC
>CAZNWQ010000156.1:0-1759 GCA_964576965.1 uncultured Dehalococcoidia bacterium | reverse complement strand
TGCCACCAACTAGTAAAAACCATCCAGATACTAATCGGATAACGTGGAACGGTATTGCCTGGTGGAAAAAAGATAATCCTGCGTTTATCGCTAAGATGAGCGTGCCGACCGATATTGACAACCAAACAGCTTCACCATACTTGTTGGTTTCTGGTGCAAGACGAACTACAAAATATAGAAATGCAACTAGCGAAATAATACTAACAAACCCGGCAAATAAACCGACTGAGCGTTCTTCTAAATCTAAAAAGTTCTGAGCTCCAGCGGCTAGTAAATACACTGCCCAGAGGATAATAATGCCTTTAAATACAGCGTTATTCGTGACCCAGTGGGAATGATGTATTTCTGATTCTATAACCATTGGATCAATTATGAGGGCTATCAGAGACATCAGCGCTAAACCGACGACGAGTACACCTAAACTCCTACCTTCAGCTAAAAGGCCTAACAGGTTCCACGACTGTGAAAACAGTGCCCCGCCGACAAGTATAAAAAATACAGCTTCCATATTATTCTTCCTCCAGTGACATCATAATGTCACATAAAACAACACAAGTGTCTAGGAGTTTACCGGTTACTATAAGAATATGTTTTTAATCTGTTTCTAGGTTAATCGAACTATCGCAGTTTTACTGCCTAGCTCCTATTTTCATATACTCTCTTCTTGGATATCCCGTGTAGATCTGTCTTGGTCGGGCTATTTTTAACTCCGGATCCTTTCGCATTTCGTCCCAATGTGATAACCAACCTGAAGTACGGGCAATAGCAAATAAAACTGGGAACATCTCTACCGGAATGCCCATTGCTTGATAAATAATTCCTGAATAAAAATCCACATTTGGGTAAAGCTTACGTTTAACAAAATATTCATCGTTAAGGGCGACTTTTTCAAGCTCAATTGCTATATCCAAAAGTTCATTTCGGGCTGTGACTTCAAAAACTTGCTCTGCAAGATTCTTTAATATATTCGCTCTAGGATCAAAATTTTTATAGACCCGATGGCCGAACCCCATCAATCTGAACTCACCTTGTTTAACTTTTTCTATATAACTGGCGATATTTTTGACGGATCCAATTTCCGCTAACATTTCTAGAACTCGTTCATTTGCTCCTCCATGTAACGGGCCATACAGGCCTGCTGTTGCAGCAGATACTGAAACATAAGGATCCGCGTCGGAGCTGCCCACTGCCCTCATAGCACTAGTGCTGCAGTTTTGCTCATGATCAGCATGGAGTATTAGCAATATGTCCAAAGTTCTCTCTAAGACAGGATCAGGATCATACTTTGTTTCAGTAGCACGGAACATCATATTCAGGAAATTGGCTGAATAGCTTAAATCGTTGTCGGGATATGCATATGGCAAGCCTACACTGTATCTGTAAGCGAAAGCTGCTAGTGTAGGTATTTTGGCTATCAATCTCCGTATAGATCTTGCACGAATTTCTTCATCTTGTACGTTGCGAGATTTTGGATAGAAAGTTGAAAGAGATGCAAGGGCGCTTACTAGAATCCCCATAGGGTGCGCATCATACCGAAATCCATCTAGAAACTTCTTGATTTTTTCGTTAAGAAAAGTGTGATTAGTAATATCTGTGGTCCAAATATCAAGCTCAGACTCATTAGGCAGTTCACCGTGGAGTAATAAGTACGCCACCTCTAGGTATGTACTCTTTGCTGCAAGCTCTTCGATTGGATATCCTCTGTACAGCAAGATTCCAGCGTCCCCATCTATATAGGTTATCGAGCTTTTACAAGCAG
>CAZNWQ010000155.1:0-1846 GCA_964576965.1 uncultured Dehalococcoidia bacterium | reverse complement strand
ATAGTCGCTCTTCCAAATCTACTGTTAGGGGTAGAAAGTCGACACCTTCACGTGCACTTTGAGCCGCACATACGGTTACTAACATCATTACATCGCCGTAGCGAACAACAACTGACCCATTAGCCTGTTCAGCCAATTTTCCTGTTTCAATGGAAAGGGTTTCGTGACCAAAGGCCACTTCATAAACTGATGACATATCTAGTCCTCCTCCACACCCACGCTTAAGAAAGCTAACAACGCAATCTTATCTTCTAGCGACGTAAGCCAAGCCGAGATATAACTGATGCATATCTGCTGGGATCACGCTTATTAAGATAGGTGAGCAACCGTCTGCGATCCCCCACAAGTTTAAGCAATCCTCGGCGAGAATGATTATCTTTGCGGTGGGTTCGAAGGTGGGTAGTCAAATACTTAATTCTACCGCTAAGGAGTGCTACCTGAACTTCTACTGAACCGGTATCGTCGCTACCGATTTGGTATTCTTCTATGATTTCTTGTTTGCCCTCTTTTGTGAGCATTGACGATATTTACCTCTTTATTTCACTCTTCTATTCAATCCGCAGGCGGGAGTATAGCACAGCTAGATAGCTCTCTGCAATAAAACCAGTATTTACCTTATCATGTTGATCGAATACTACGAGAATCGTATACTTATAAGATACACAATCCTGTATTTCCATTAATGCCCATCCTATTCAGGTATTGTACCTTTTTCCGGGGCCGTAGCTCAGCTGGGAGAGCACCTGCTTTGCAAGCAGGGGGTCAGGGGTTCGAGCCCCCTCGGCTCCACCAATAAATTAGGCACGAAATCAGGGTATTGGGCAAATCCTCAGGGTCTCCCAAATGCCCTAGTCCTACAATGAGTCCTACAATATTGTGAAAAAAGTGTTTCCCTGACTAAGAAGCAGATCAAAGGGAAGCGATGGATAGTAATTACTCGGGAAGTCTTACAGTAATATTACATTATTCAGGGCAATTGACGCCGCTAAACAGAGTCTATAGGATTTCTTTTTTTTGAAAAACCAGCGTATAAGATATCACCAGAATTACTGTTGATAACAGCAATATTATCACCGCATTCAAAACATGATATGAACCAGCCATTACAATCCCGTCTTCTCTCCACATATTGATGAGAGCCCATTGGGAATGTGACAAGAATAAAGTTAGAAATGTAATCCCGGCTAAAACAAATCCCTTTTTCCTCGCCTTAAGAAAAAATGCCAGAATTACAAAAGGTATTGGAAGCAAACCTAATATGCCAGCAATAGCCTTGTGCCAATCTGATGATCCGCCACTCATTACGTTATAACCAGCGGAATAAAACTGAGTAATTAACAAAATCAAGAAAGTTAGTGCAAAAATAAAAAAGCCGTACCGGAAAAATTTATACACTGCTAATCTCCTCCAGGTCCTACGATTTCTATAGTATGATTAGCCTCTTCACACTCCGAAGTCCCACACGCAACTAGTTCGATTAAAAGAGTACCGGGCTCATTGTAAGTTCCTTTAAAGAACTCGGATCCAGATTTCTGGTAAGAACCATCAGTAGAGAATGACCCCGTCCATTCATTGTTCTTTAGAAATCCATCATATGAAAAAGAACAAGTTATAGAATTACCAACACTCTGCTTAGAAGGACACTGGATTTCTAAAGAACTTATCTCACCTGTCTCACTAGAATGTGATCCCCCTCCAGTCTCACCCTGACTGCCTTCAGGCTCTACAATCTCTATAGTATGATTAGCCTCTTTACATCCCGAGGTTCCGCATGCAACCAGTACCAATGAGACAGTCCCCGTTTCATCGTAAGTCGCTTCGAATAACTTGGATCCAGATTTCTTAC
>CAZNWQ010000154.1:0-1870 GCA_964576965.1 uncultured Dehalococcoidia bacterium | reverse complement strand
CAGTAACCATTGGCAATATGGAAGCATATTTAGCGTACGTGCATCCTGATACATCGCTCTGGTATAATTTAGGTTGGACAGGAAGTGATGATAATTTTTCCACCCCAATTCTAGGTGGAAAAGGGCATCCGATTGACCCTAACAACCCAGACTCTTACGAAATAAATCCTATTAATGGTGATACAAGTTCAGCTGGTACTGTTACAGTAAATAATGGGTATCTGTTTGACCCCGTTGGTGGAGATGGTGTCCCTTTCAATGGAGATGAACCTCTGGCGGCAACAGGGTATTTCTTTACTTACAATTTCCTAGAAGCTAATCAAGTTTTTAGTACCGTATTTAATACAGCTTTACCGACACTAGGTCTTCAAGGATCCTTAACAGCAGCTGCTGACTCAGTAGCATTCATTTATCTTGACGCAACATCTTCTGCTGCTATAGGCGCATCTGTTGGGCAGGCATTGACTAATGAACATACGGCTTGCTTAGAAACGGGTGCTTCTGCTGACCAATGTGCAGCTATCTTTCAAAAAGGTCCGCCTATGGCGCTCACAGGTGTTAAAACAACATGCAGTGATACATGTGGTGTAGATGATTCAGGCTGGGATTATAACCCAACAGATGAAACTGGTCGAATGGTTTTTGAAGTTGATAATAGCTGTATCCCCGATAACACAACCCAACGAGTTAGAACAAATTGGACATATGCTGCAAGTGCAGATGTAGATGAAGATGCGCTAATTGTAAATAAATTTACGGTACAGGGGAATTATCCCAATCCATTTAACCCAGTAACAAAGATTCGATTTTCCACTGAAAGAATATCAGATGTGAAAGTAACTATTTACTCTATACTGGGTGAAGAAGTAGCTGTGACGCATGATGGTCAGTTATCTGCAGGTACTTACAATATTACCTGGTTTGGTACAGACTATAACGGAAACAAAGTGCCAAGCGGCGTATACTTCTATGAAGTGAAATCCGATAGTCGAATCCAAAAAGGTAAAATGTTGCTATTAAAATAATCTATATTAAAAAATAGTATAAATTGTTTTATAATAAACAGCCTCGTTTTTTCGAGGCTGTTTGTTTTTTGGGGTAAATCATGAAATGGCACCTATCATTTCTTTTCATATTTATATCTTCGCTCCATGCCCAATATGGAACGATTAATGGTAAAGTATTGGACTCATCCAATAACTCACCACTGATAGGAGCGAATGTTGTTCTTGAGGGTACTACACTGGGCTCAGCTACTGACACAAAGGGAAAATATCAAATCCAAAGAATTACTCCTGGAACCTATACTATCCTTGCCTCTTATATAGGTTACCAAGCTTACAAAGAAGAAATAGTTGTTCTTGGTGAAAAGATTACAACTATAAATCTCCGCCTACAGCCAGAAGCAATTGAAATGGAAACTTATGTTGTAACTGCATCTAGAAGAAGGGAACGAATAGAAGATGCACCTGCAGCAATATCAGTTATCTCTAAAACAGAGATTAGAAGAGAGAGTAATACAAATCTTGGCGATTATCTTAAAGGTACAAAAGGTATTGATTTCACTCAATCTGGAATCGATAGTTATAATATGACAGCAAGAGGATTCAATTCTTCTTTTAATTCTCGGTTACTAACTCTTACTGACGGTCGTATGGCTAATGTCCCGTCCCTGAGATTAACAGCATATAATGTTATTCCTGTTTCCTTCGAAGACGTGGAGCAGATAGAAGTAGTTCTTGGTCCAGCTTCTGCGCTGTATGGACCTAATGCACATAGTGGTGTATTAAACATCGTTACAGCTTCTCCGCTTGAGTCAACTGGAACTAGTATAAATATTCAGGGCGGATTATTAAGCCAGACTGATACA
>CAZNWQ010000153.1:0-1926 GCA_964576965.1 uncultured Dehalococcoidia bacterium | reverse complement strand
ATGCTCCGTCCCAAGTGAATCAAAAGAACAGATCCTGTTAAGGACACTTCAAAAAGACATGCTGCTAAAGATCCTGTCCATGCACCCGGGATTGGCAATGGAATAGCTACAAAAGAAACTAGTGCAAAAGCTCCGTATCGGCTGAATCTGTCGGTATGGAGTCTTCTTATCCGACGTTTTTGCCAGTTGAGTAATTTCCCAAGAGGTTGAGGAACATACTGTATATATCTATCCATTAGCCGCAAAAGAGGAATTATAATAATGGGAGGGATAATGTTCCCGAGTATAGCTACGGGATAAACCGAATACCATGGTAGATCAAGAACAGAGAGTCCCAGCGGTATGGCTAGCCTGAGTTCTCCTATTGGGGTCATTCCATAAAGAAAAACATAAAGAAGATCTGCGTTCATAGTTTTTGATAGATCCGTTCAAAGTATGTGTGTATCTTGCAACGTGGTTGTATTTCGGTCAAGCGATGGTCGTAATTACAAGTGTTGCAATGTATTTAAGGGATTGATACTGTGTGCTTTGTTCTGTAACTGATTCTATTAGAGTTTCTTTTGAGGATTGGTTATATACCACTGAGGATTATGTATTGCTATGACCAATAAGCTGATTAGTCTGTTGGACTACGAAAATAAGGCGAAACAACTCCTTCCTAAAGATACTTGGCAATTTATATCTGGAGGAGCCTTAGATGAAACTACTGTTTTGCGGAACAGGTTAGCCATAAATCAGTGTTTATTACAACCCAAACGATTTAAACATGCTGGGTCTGTGGATGTATCAACAAAAGTACTTGGTTCTATAATTCAGCTTCCAGTTATGATATCTCCAGCTGGATCTCAATCTTTGGCCCATGATCAAGCAGAAGAAGCGACTGCTTCAGCATCGTCCAGGGCGTCAACTGTTATGGTGGTTGGAACTGCCGCTTCAAGGAAGCTAGAAACAGTGAGGAAGGTTTCTAACGGTCTTTTGTGGTTTCAGCTGTATCACCATGGTACTGCTTTGACAGAGATGCTTATAAGACGTGCTGAAATGGCAGGTTATCAAGCTTTATGCGTGACAGTTGATGTTCCTTATACTATTACTGCTGAAAAAGACCTGCGAAATCATTGGAAACTGCCTTACGGCATGGAAATGGCAAACTTTACCTGTGATGAAGCTGGTCTTGGCATAAAACCGAACACCACGGATGCAAGGCAATACCGAAGACCTCCGCATGTCCCCGTTACATGGGACACGCTCGAGTGGATTCGATCACTAACTACGTTGCCTATAGTTATTAAGGGTATCATGCGAGCTGATGATGCTGTTGGCTGTGTGGAAAGAGGAGTTCAAGGAGTTATTGTGTCAAATCATGGAGGTAGGCAGCTTGATGGCCAGGCTAGTACGATTGAGGTTTTACCTGGGATAGTCAGAGCAGTAGGACAAAAATGTGAAGTTTTTGTAGATGGTGGTTTCCGTAGAGGAATTGATGTGCTGAAAGCAGTTGCTCTTGGAGCCAAAGCAGTGCTGGTAGCTCGTCCAGTGTTCCATGGATTAGCAGTAGCAGGAGATGTTGGAGTGGAGCATGTTTTGACTATTCTTCGTAACGAACTTTATGAGGCTATGGCATTGTGTGGAGTAAACACCTTAGCAGAAGTTGATCGAGACTTGATCTATAATTGTCCCTCGACAGCACCGTTATGAAGAGAGGCTGTCAGCTATATCGCAATGGATACTTTTCACACCTTTTTGTTGGACGTGGTTTCTGCAGATATTTTGAGCTAATGTTAGACAAGAGTCACAATTACGTAATTCTTCATTAGGGGTTATGAGTATATTATCAATATCTGCAGATCTTACTGCTTTTGCCGTAAGGCGGAGTAATGTTAAGACATCAGTCCAATCCTGGATACCCCCATCTCCATACCCAGCGTTGTA
>CAZNWQ010000152.1:0-1949 GCA_964576965.1 uncultured Dehalococcoidia bacterium | reverse complement strand
GGCTATAATATTCTCTATGGACTATAATCTATTCCCAAAAGTTTTCCCTATTCTTCAAAACGAAGGCATAACCCTTCGCGAACTTACAGATATAGACCTTCCTGCATGGTTTGAACGCCTTACGGATCCAGAGGCAGCTGAGCTTGCGGGCGACCCAATTGCAGAATCCATGGAAGACGTAATTAGCGGCCTTGAATACCACGCAATTGGGTTCCGTTTTAAGGAAAGCTTGCGTTGGGCTATAGTGCCAGACGACATAGGAGAGAGCGTAGGTACAATTGGATTCAATAGTTTCAATTCTACAAACGATAGTGCCGACATTGGGTACGCAATAGGTAGATCCCACTGGAACAAAGGCATTGCTACAAAGGCTGTCCGAATAGTAATAAATTACGGTTTTGAAGTATTAGGTTTAAAACGTATAGAAGCTGAGGTTTTAACGCATAATGGACCATCTATAAGAGTTTTAGAAAAACTTGGGTTCGAAAGATATGATCCAAATACCACAGACCACAAATACGACCCAGTTAGCCAACAGTATTCTAACTTCTTACTCTTAAACAAAAAAACTGAATCCCGTTAATCCCTCATTTTGAGATCAGCTTTTCAAATGATCGCAGTTTTTTAAGTAGCCTAACTTGGATGCGGATACTCCACATCATAAACATTACACTTAATCTCACAAAGGGACCGAAAACACGTTTCATATCTACACAACAGCCACTTTCTTTTATTGTACTACGTGGTTGGCTTTTGTGGCTTATTTTACTGTATACTGTTAAGGTCTTGTTTCTCCCAGTCTGAGAAATATAGATTCGACACTCATCTGTAACACTTTATTACCAAAACTGGAGGTTTTACCAAATGAACGTTGTAAAAGATCTTTTGAAATCTGGAAAGACCGTTGTAGGAACTGCCGGTTCACCATCTGTAGATACAGCCATGTTATCCGATGCCGGGTTCGATTTCCTTCTCTTTGACACACAGCATTCTGCTGTAGAAACTAAACAGTTGTATCCTTCTATACAAGCGATGCGTGGCAAGAAGACTGCTCCAGTGGTTCGTGTCAGTGCTAACCGGGCTGAATTGATCTGTTTTGCATTAGACGCTGGTGCAAGAGGAATAATAGTACCCATGGTAAACACAAAAGAAGAAGCCGAAGCCATGGTAAGAGCCTGTAAGTACTCACCACTTGGAGACCGCAGTAATGCTGGCATCAGAGGTGAATGGGGGGAATTCAAAAACTACAGGGACTATCTGGATACTGTTAATAATGAACTTGTAATAATACCTATGATAGAGACTCAGCAAGCTATAGATAATATAGACGAAATCCTTAGTGTACCTGGCATAGATGTACTTCTAGTTGGTCCATCTGATCTGTCGATAGAACTAAATGTACCTCTAGATTACCCATCAGACACCTATCAAAAAGGTCTGGATATAATTGCAGCAGCTTGTAAGAATCATGGAGTAGTACCTGGAATGTACTTCATACCACCTGGAATGGATCCTAATTTCTATGTGGATAAGGGATTCAAGTTCTTTACAATGCCCTGGGCCGGTTGGGCAGTTGATGGCATACAGAATGCTCTCTCTGGTATAAAACGATAAGCTCACAACTCTAAAGTAATTTATGTGCGGCCGTTATTCACTTGTGGCTAATCTCCAGGATCTGGAGAAGCGATTTGGCTTCTCCAGTGTAAGTATCTCTTACCAATCCAGATTTAACGTTGCTCCAACTCAGGCCGTACTCTCGGTTACTAATAATGGATCTTCCAATGAAGTGGGATTGATGAAGTGGGGACTCATACCCCGTTGGTCAAAAGATACGAAAATGGCATCAAGCATGATAAATGCCCGCGCTGAAACCCTAGATCAAAAAGTATCATTCAAGGAACCCTTCCTCAAAAGAAGATGCCTTATACCGGCAGACGGTTTCTATGAGT
>CAZNWQ010000151.1:0-1998 GCA_964576965.1 uncultured Dehalococcoidia bacterium | reverse complement strand
GAATAGTACCGCATTAGCCACGTCTTCTGAGTATCCTGGCCCATCTATGATCTGCATCAAATCGAATGTTTTTTTAAAATGATGATGTTCTCCCCCACCTGTTGATAAGGGTGTGATTATTTGGCCTGGTCTTACTGCATTAACTCGGATGTTGTGTTGGCCGCCCATCCCTGCTGAATATCGTGTGAAGGCATCTACTCCTGCCTTGGAAGCGTAATAGGATGCTGACGGAGCTCTTCCAGATATGTCGTACATATTCTTGCTAAATCCCCTTTGTGCTGCTAAAGAAGAGTTATTTACGATTTTGCCTCCACCAGCTGATATCAAATGAGGCCAGACGGCTTTGGACATATAAAAAACACTGGATAAATTAACTGATAACACTCTTTCCCAACCCTCATTTGTCTCATCCGGGAAGTTGCCACCGTCTCCACTGCCAGCATTGTTGAATAAAATATCGATTCTGCCGAATTCCTGAACTACTTTTTCTATGGTTTGGTCACATTCCTCGGATTTGCTAACGTCACAAGAAAAGAATTTAGCCTCACCTCCATTTGCATTAATGGCGTCTTGAACAGAGGTTCCTTCATCAACTCTTCTTGCTAAAAGGGCAATTTTTGCACCTTCTGATGCGAATAGATGTGCTGTTGCTTCACCTATACCGCTGTTACCACCAGTTATTACTGCGACTTTACCCGATAATTTACCCGGCATATGTGCCCTCCACGTACATTAATTTGCTTCTCGATTATACAACACCAACAAAAGCTACTTCAATCTATGTGTTGGCGCTTTGCTTAGCATATTTCGTGCCTAAGCAATTGTAAATTAAGGGATGTGTCTGTTGTTCTGTACTACTCTGACACGGCAATGATTAGGCAAATCTATTCCATGTCGGGTTTATAAGGACTTCATTTATAGTAACGTGTGCAGGTTGTTTCGCGAGGAACAAAATAAGTTCACCTAAATCTTCCGATTGTAAAATGCGGGCTTGATCCTCTGGACTTACTGGGACAGGTCGTTGTTGTAGTATCGGTGTTGCAACTTCTCCTGGACATACCGCTGTAGCCCTAATCCCATTATTACGCTCTTCGTGTATTAGATTTGCAGTCAAAGCGTTCATGGCATGTTTTGCTGATGTGTAGGCAGGACCTGTTATAGCACCCTGATTTTTGGCTGCCATAGATGAAATATTGATTATCAATCCTCCTCCATTACTTCTCATGGTTGGAAGTACTGCTTGGCAGCAATAGAATGCACCGTTTAAGTCTATATTTATTACTCTATTCCAATCTTCAATAGAGACGTCTCTCCAATGTCTGTTCCGTACGTTTATTCCTGCACTGAAAACTCCGATGTCGATTTTTCCGTGTTGGTCAACGATTTTATTGGCTACTTTTACTACGGATTCATTGTCAGATACATCTAGAGGTTCTATATCCACGTCACCTTGTATCTTATCGGCTACAGTTTGTAACATTTCAGTTCTTCTGCCTGAAAGAATGACCTTGCAACCAGCCTCAGCTAGTTTAATTGCACCGGATTCGCCTATTCCGGTTCCCGCACCAGTAACCCATGCTACTCTACCGTTTAAATCTTCTAACATATTTTTCTCCTTAAAGAAATCCGAGTATGAATTTAACGATTGTCAAAAACAGAAAGAATCCTATAGCCAGTAGAGCGCCTAATAACCACAAAATAGTCCAGAGAGACTTAAAGAACCAACGTATGGAGTTTGATGAGATTTTCAGGATAAAGACCCTGCCCTAGGCTAATATTGCTGAGTATTAAAATTGTTTACCATTGTACGAACATTGGCATAACTACATGAACATAATCTTCATTATTAAGGGGTTTTATCACTCCGGGGCTAGAAGGATTAGTGGTTTCTATTGCCACTTCTCCCCTCTCCATAACCCGTAATACGTCTTGTAAATACTTACTGCTGAACGCGATTTTCGCCTCTTCCCCTTCTATTTTAGCATCTATATCTGTTTT
>CAZNWQ010000150.1:0-2068 GCA_964576965.1 uncultured Dehalococcoidia bacterium | reverse complement strand
CAAAGGTCGGAGAAGTGTCCATGGCTATATATACTGATGCTTTCATCTCTTGGTATATCATTTATGATTTCTAATTTGAACGGTTGATCTGAAAACATAGATGATGCTTTTTCGCGGGTGATGTCTGTGGGTGAGAATGGTAACTCCAGACTTATTACTTCTTTTATGTATTTCCGTATATCATCTAGATCATCTGGTGTGAATGGTTTTTCCAATTGAAAATCATAATAGAAACCGTCTTCTGTGGGCGGACCTATGGCAAGTTTGGCATTTGGGAATAGTTTCAACACGGCGTCAGCCATTATATGAGCTGTAGAGTGACGCATTCGCTCACGAAGAAACTTCAATTCTTTATCGGTGTCAGTATCATTTATGGTCATATTGATCAGTTCGCTAGTCTACAGATATGTTAATAGATAGGCAAGGGGGTCTCACTATCATTACTTTTTTCTGTTTGTATCCGCCAAATATTTGACTGTCATATTCTTAAGGATGTATCTTAATGGTAAATAATATTTTTGTTTAAGCCCTTAAGGATTTCGTTGAGAAAAGGGAGATTTTTATATGCAAGACTTGAATGCTAGATCACAAGAGTTAGTTGATCGTATTTCTGACATTATGGTGCGACTTTGACGTATCTGGAAAGCAATCCAAAATATCAGATATTGAAATACGAGCAAGTAACCCAAGCTTTTGGGATGACTCCAAACTAGCTCAATATATAATGATGGAACTCTCTGACTTGAAGCAAGTGGTTCAAGTATGGACTGGCTTGGCAGACAAATCTAATAATCTAAGACAGCTAGTACAATTGGCACTAGACGAAGAAGACAATTCACTTGTAGATTCTTTAACCTCAGATATTAGTGATATTGATCAAGAATTGTCCGATAGGGAATTTGATGTACTTCGTTCAGGGCCAAATGATGATAGAAGTGCTCTCTTGGCAGTTCATGCAGGCGCAGGAGGCACTGAGTCTCAAGACTGGGCCCAAATGCTTCTCAGGATGTATTTGCGATGGGCTGAGAGAGCAAAATATAGCGCCAGCATTATAGATACGTCACCAGGAGACGAAGCCGGTATTAAGAGTGCTTATATAAGTGTTGAAGGTAAATATGCTTATGGCTATCTAAGAGCCGACAGAGGTGTCCACAGACTAGTGCGTATATCGCCTTTCGATTCTGATCATGCACGGCATACTTCATTTGCCTTGATAGAGGTTTTGCCCGAAGCAGACGATAAAATAGATATCGTCATAAACCCAGATGATATAAGAGTAGATGTTTTCAAAGCTAGTGGACATGGCGGGCAATCTGTACAGAAAAATTCTACAGCAGTGAGAATAACTCATAATCCGACCGGTATTGTGGTTAGTTGTCAAAACGAACGTTCCCAATTTCAAAACAAGGAATATGCCATGAAAGTTCTTAGGGCGAGGCTAATGGAACTAGAATCAAAGAAGAGGGATGATGAACAGGCTAAATTGAAAGGCGAACATGTTGCTGCAGGGTGGGGGAATCAGATACGAAGCTATGTTTTACATCCGTACAAAATGGTAAAAGATCATCGAAGTGGATACGAAACCTCTGATACTGCGGGTGTATTGGATGGAGAGCTAACCCCCCTATTACGAGCCTATCTTAAATCTTCTATAGCTGATTAATGGATTGATAATTAGGATTTGAGTCTGGCATCTTCAATTGTCTCAGGGACACGGGATATAACGCGGATATTGTCTGAAAAGTATGGTTAGTTAGTCCAGATTGTTTTTGATATGCCAAAACCTATGTAAAGAGGTGGTCGTAGACAAAACAGAAATTATAATCAGTGCGGCTACAACTTGATTAAACAAAAGTCCAAGAGTCATAACTAGTATTCTTTCGGGTCTTGTCATAAATCCAACTTTACAGTCCACGCCCAAACCTTCACCCCGTGCTCTTAGGTAACTGACCATAAATGAACTGACAACAGATATATATATCAAAAATATTATGTAAGTCTCTGTGTGATGATTCGAGTAGTAAATTAATAAGCCAAAAAATATGAGAGCTTCGGATAACCTGTCTAT
>CAZNWQ010000149.1:0-2100 GCA_964576965.1 uncultured Dehalococcoidia bacterium | reverse complement strand
TCGATCCAACTACTGGAACCGAATATATTGCCGGCATGATACTTTTGGGAGTTGCGCCCTGTACCGCAATGGTATTCGTTTGGAGTCAACTTACCAAAGGAGATGCCAATTACACTCTGGTTCAGGTGTCGGTAAATGACGTAATAATGATTTTCGCATTTGCTCCGATTACAGGTCTTCTTCTAGGAATAACAGATATAGACATCCCGTGGGAAACCCTTATATTTTCAGTAGTTTTATACGTCCTATTACCTCTCCTAGCTGGAGTAATAACGAGATTGCAATTTTCTCGTGGCGGGAAACCAGCCGCTATGCAAAGTTTTTTAAAGAATATCAAGCCAATTTCTATATTGGGATTATTGCTCACTGTGATACTTTTATTTGGATTTCAAGCAGAAGTGATAATAGACAAACCCCAAATTATTTTCCTTATAGCTATTCCTCTTGTAGTTCAAACATATGGCATTTTTGCTATAGCATATGGTGCCGCGAGATCACTAAAACTGAGTCACGATATTGCAGCACCTGCATGTCTAATTGGAACATCAAATTTCTTCGAATTGGCTGTAGCAGTTGCCATATCACTTTATGGCCTAAACTCCGGAGCAGCGTTAGCAACAGTCGTAGGCGTTTTAGTGGAAGTTCCCGTTATGCTCTCCCTCGTTTATTTCATCAACAAAACTAAACACTTTTTTCCACAAAATATCCATGTATAATCAGAGCATTATGAGACAAGTGAACGAACCAATATTTAATGAAGATGGAGATTACGAACCACCTTTACCCGAGACACCTTCGGATAACACAGTTAGTTGTGAAGTCTGCGGAGGATTTGCGGGTGAGCTGGTTAACACAGGTGAGACTCATGTAGGTCACGTTTCATTTACTGCCAAGATGGAAATGCTATTAAACCATCACCTATACGATAGGCCCGACAGAATACCGAATCATTGGATTAGTAGTTAACACCCAGCAACCCTCATTATTAAAAGGCCATAAAATTTCGAGGCTTTGAGTATTAAATCTAGAAATCTACCTTCCATCTCCGGCTTCAACCACCACTAATATTGGTACTTTAGCAATCACCACCGAAGCATCCTGAGATGACTCCTCTCCCTTGTATGTGATTACTTTTACCTTCCCAGTCACCTCATCAGGTAATGTGCCGTTGTCCCAAAGGGCGAACACGAGACGTTCGTCTGGCATATCAAATCTCACTACATTTTCTCTGAGACTCGTCGCCACGTCAAAATCTCCGAAGGTACGCGCTGCTAGCAAGTAGGTCTCTAATACCTGTCCGGTGTTATGCCCACGAGATAACCTAAATACAACCTCTGCACCAGCAGCGAAAGCCGATGCATAATTGGGGATAGTTATCCTGGCAAGTTCCTCTTGTCCAAGGGGTTTACCTCCCATGAAAACCCCTGCTTCTGTTATCCAAAATGGCTTGCTGCTTGAACCAGAAGCATCGAGTTGACGTCTATATTCGGAGGCATGGAAATCATTACTTGCCTGGAGGGAATGCATGTTCCCAATATCAAAAAAATCACTCCCTCCTCCAAGTATCGGTTCCCAGTATTCGATAACTTCAGGTGTCCATTTTGAGGGAGCCGCGATAAGAACGGTAGCATTTGGGTCAGCAGATTTGACAGTTATATAGGACAGTTTCAATAAATTTAAGTAAGCTTCAGAATTCCCCTGAAAGAGTGTATGGCTTGGGCTTTGCATATCGGGCTCGTTACCAATTTCCCAGTGGCGAATGGGATATTTAAGGCCAGGCATATCATTCAATCCATCGCCATCGTAGCGCTCTACGACCTTACTCAGCCAAGAAGTATATGATTGGGGTTTGCAGGGCGGATACATACGTAAGAGTAGATTTGAGTCGTATTGAGGAAAGACTCTAGGGGTTTCAACTGGAGGGTCTTCGGCATGACATATGTTTTGATCCCATTGAGCGAAAGGCCAAATCATTACTAGGACTCCTAGGCGGTCCTCCTGCCATTTGCGTACCCAATTATCGCTCGCTTTCCATAGATAATCACCTTCACTGGGTTCCATTAACCCCCAAATAAATCTTCCAGGAAGTGGGCGTACCCA
>CAZNWQ010000148.1:0-2109 GCA_964576965.1 uncultured Dehalococcoidia bacterium | reverse complement strand
TTCATTGGGACTGCCGTTTATACCCACTAAAAGCATGCTGGGAACAGATTTAGCACAACAAGTTTCTAATAACATATTGAAAACTAAAGACCCATGGGATTCCAACAAATCAGTACTCCTTCTAAAAGCGTGTAATCCAGACGTATCTATAGTGCACGTACAAAAAGCAGACAGTTTAGGAAATGCGATTATAGAAGGCTTTAGTACCCATGAACCCGAAATGATAAAAGCTTCTAAATCGGTTATTGTAAGTTGTGAAAAATTAATAGATACAGAGATCATAAGACAAAATCCAGAAATGACATCAATCCCTTATATATTTGTTGATGCAGTTGTACTACAGCCTTGGGGAGCATATCCAACATCTACATATAAATTTTACGAACATGACGAACCTCATATCAAACATTATCAATCAATAGCTAAATCTAATGAATCAGAATATAAAAAATATCTCGAAGAATACATTTACGGTTGTCCTGACTTCGACAATTATTTAGGAAAGGTAACAACACCTGAAAATCTCAATTCTCTTGCTGAATCTATGCATTCTGTATCCTGATATAAACATGACACTAACACCAAAAGCAACTTTAAAAGAAATGATGGTAATTGAAGCTTCGAAATTTATTTCGAACGGAGATACAGTGATGGTTGGAACTGGAATGCCCTTTGTTGCCAGTATTTTCGCACTTAAAAGTCATGCTCCAGAAATGTGCTTCGTAGTTGAAACTGGAACTATAGCACCTGAAGTTATTCCAATACCAATTTCAGTATCTGACCCCAGAGTTATGCATCGAGCAGTAAAGCTTGGTTCCTTATTAGATGCCCTTGGAGGTATATTGCACAGGGGAATAGCAGATATTGGTTTTCTAGGAGGTGCTCAAATCGATAAATTTGCTAACGTTAATTCAACCTTGATTGGTGATAAAAAAAATCCGAAAGTCAGACTTCCAGGCAGTGGAGGGGCGAATGACATAGCATCTCATGCAAAACAAATTCTAATAATAGCTCCGCACGAAAAAAGAAGGTTTCCAGAAAAATGTGATTACATAACAAGTCCTGGATATATTGATGGTCCTGAAGGAAGAGTAAAGGCAGGTCTGCCCGCTGAATATCCCGATATTTCAGTAGTCACTGATTTATCAATAATGAAAATCAATAAATC
The DNA here is from genome assembly GCA_964576965.1 of uncultured Dehalococcoidia bacterium. Lineage (GTDB taxonomy): Bacteria > Chloroflexota > Dehalococcoidia > Lucifugimonadales > UBA2985 > VFHP01. The sequence goes on along the minus strand of CAZNWQ010000148.1, from coordinate 941 downwards.
TATGGGCGTTTTGGAAATCACACATACAATGCCTGGCATTTCAGTCGATCACGTTATCGATAATACGGGATTTGAACCATTGGTTTCCAATAATGTACAAATCATTCCTGTACCAACAGATGGAGAATTAGACTTGTTGAGAAATAAAATAGACCCTGATGGAATATACGTATAACATTATCAGCTTCCCCATCTAGCAAAAGCCTCACTATATTCATTAGAAGTATTTAAATCCAAACGAACTAATGGCTCTTGCATTTCAACTTTATTTATCTTCTCTTTGTATTTCTCAGTTATCAACCTTATCCCAGATGACGTCTCTGAAATAAGCATAAGTTCCTCTCTAAGAAGGGATGAGAATATTATAGGATGACCACCTTTGCCATCAAAACTTGGATATGTAATAAGATAATCCGAAGATGAATGCTGATAAAGTAACTGATTGATAATCACACTGTTCCTAGGTTGGTCTACACCTAGAATCATAATAGACGTTGTATCAGTTGATACAAACTTCATTCCTTCAATAATTGACGTTGCTCTACCGCTGGCAAACTTGTTGTTTATAACAAATGAAGCCTTGGAGTTTTCTATATAAGGGGTAATTGACTTGTAGTTATAACCTACTACAACCATTACTTCATCTACTCCAGCATCAAACAAAGTCTTTATTTGGTACTCTATTAACGTAGTATTTTGCCATTTTAATAATGGCTTATATCCTCTCATACGGCTGGAAAATCCAGCAGCAGTCAAAATGGCAGTAACATAGTTGTTATTACCGTTATGGTCCAATTTTAACGTCTGTTTTATTTCTAAATGCTTTATCAGAAGTCTTTTCTAATAAGTTAGAATCAAGCTTCATCTCGTTACCTCCACCCCCATTACGAATCATGAGTATTTCTGCCATGATACTAATCGCTATTTCTTCTGGGGTTCTA
>CAZNWQ010000147.1:0-2119 GCA_964576965.1 uncultured Dehalococcoidia bacterium | reverse complement strand
TGCAGACAATCGTCTTTTATGCGTTAATTCAGCAAGTGGATTTGCTTGATCCATAAATTGAGATAATTGAGATCCTCCGAAGAATTCTCTAACAGATGCCACGACAGGAGTAACGTTTATGAGAGCTGCAGGAGTGGTACTAGATGGATCAGGCTGTATGGTCATTCGTTCTTTTATGACTCTTTCCATTCTTAACAATCCAACCCGAACTTGGTTTTGGATCAATTCTCCAACGGCCCTGACACGCCTGTTTCCCAAGTGATCGATATCGTTAGCTTTACGCCTTTCATTGTTAATCATGATCAAAGTTCTGATTAAATTTATTATGTCCTCTTTTTGCAGAATTCTGTTGTCTTGAGCTACTTCTTTGCTAGCTTGGCCTGGTCCTTTGAGGTTGCTGTCGAGCTTGTATCTGCCTACTTTTCCGAGATCATATCGTCGGGGATCAAAGAAAAGAGATTGGACTAAATTGCGGGCATTCTCTGCGTTAGGGGGTTCTCCTGGTCTTAATCGCCTGTAAAATTCTATTAGCGCTTCATCTGTGTTTCGGACAGCGGAATCTTTATCAATGGTTGTTTGAATATAATTGTGATCAGGATTTATGTCGACATCTTGAAAAAGCTCTAGAATTTCTTGATCAGTGTCAAAGCCAAGAGCTCTCAAAAGTGTGGTTACTGGAGTTTTCCGTTTTCTGTCTATTTTTACGTAGATAACATCTCTATTACTGGTTTCAAATTCCATCCAAGCACCCCTGTAAGGGATAAGTTTGGCGGAAGCAATTGATCTTCCTGAAGAAGGATCTCTATCCTGAGTGAAATATACTCCCGGGGACCTCACCAACTGACTTACAACTACTCGTTCTGCGCCATTGGTTATGAATGTACCGGAATTAGTCATTATCGGGATTTTCCCAACATATAATCTTTGTTCTTTTACCTCTCCTTGACCGGGGCCAGCAGCGTTTATTTGGAGGCTTACTGTGACATAAAGGGATGCTTCATAAGTTTTTTCATGAGCCCTGCATTCGTCTTCTGTGAATGCAGGTTCCTCGAATTCATGCCCTACAAAACGCAGAGAGAAACGTGAATTATTCCGTTGGCCATCTTCTATCGGGGATATTTCCTCTAGGAGGTCAGTTAACCCCGTTGTCTTGAACCATTCAAATGATTCTTTTTGCACATTTATCAGATCGGGAACATCTAGGGTGGTTTTAATTCGAGAAAATTTTCTCGTTTTAGGGAAAGCCTTCTGGACAATTTTGGCATTCTTGGAAACGGAGGTAGTCATTAGGGGATATTCTCCTTATTAGTAAAAACGAATAAAGCTAGGCAGTGGTAGAGGCGAAAGGAAACAATTCGGTCCGCACACACCCATCTGCATGCCATTCAAGCATTGAAAGTTGGGGGGTTAGAGAAAGACACAATATTACCACCTTGCGATGTTGGCGGTCTTTGTGTCTTTTGTCAAATAAGGTAACTTTAGAATGCCCCTATTTATGATCAGAAAGGTTTGGTAATAGAAAACCCAAACACTTGAGAATAAAATTTTAATTCAGAATATAAAGCCTTCTTTATAGTTTCGGATTTTCTGAAGCCGTGTTGCTCTCCTTCAAATTCTATGTATGTGACGGGCACGTTTCTTTCTTTTAAGGATTTCATCATGCTTTCCGATTGATTTGGTGGGACTATCCTGTCTTCTAGGCCTTGGAACAATATTATTGGACACGAAATCTCTTCTGCATTGAACAGGGGAGATCTAGACCTGTATAGTTCTTCATTCTCCGGATAGGGACCTATGAGTGAATCCAGATATCGTGATTCAAATTTATGAGTGTCTTTAGCGAGAGATCTGAGGTCACTTACCCCATAATAGCTAGCACCAGCACAAAAAACATTGCTTTTTACTAAGGACGATAAAGTGGTATATCCACCTGCACTACCTCCCCTGATCCCTATTCGTTTACTGTCCACAGCTCCCATATCAATTAAAAAGCGAGCGCTATTAATACAATCCTCAACGTCTACGATCCCCCAGTTACCGTCGATTTGACGTCGGTATTTTGTTCCATACCCTGTGCTACCTCTATAATTGACATCTACGACTGCGAATCCTCTTGATG
>CAZNWQ010000146.1:0-2160 GCA_964576965.1 uncultured Dehalococcoidia bacterium | reverse complement strand
ATTAGCCAACATAATACTTACTAAAATAGTCTGATCTGTCATCGCAGCAATAACATTAGAAGGGTCGACCAAGCCGTCCCTGTCCACCGGTAAATAAGTCACCTCAAAACCAAAATCCTCGAGAAACTGGCATGTGTGTAGCACTGCGTGATGTTCTATGGATGTAGTAATTATGTGATTACCGCTCCCTCTTGATGCCAAAGCAGATCCCTTCAACGCTGCATTATCCGATTCACTGCCACCACTAGTGAATATGATTTCACTGGATCTACATCCAAGTATTCTTGAAACTATTTCTCTTGATTCGTCTAAAGCTTTCCTAGACTCTTGGGCTAAAGTATATAAACTAGAACTGTTACCGTATTTGTCAGAAAAATACGGCAACATTGCCTCTAAAACCTCTGGGCGAACGGGAGTAGTAGCTGCATGATCCATATATATCATTTTGTTTTCACACTCCCTACCTAGGAATATTCATATATCCTAAACAAATTTGGCAACAGCATTTTACGGTAGTTTAAACCCAACAACAATACCAGACATATTATTTGAACACTAACGTTTGTGATCAATTGAAGTTATATAACCCATGATCTTATAAGCTAGCTTCGCTGCGATAAATGCGCAAGAACTAGGTCCAGCTGGCGGACACAACTCCACAATATCGAATCCAACTACGTTGCGTCCTCGACATACTGTAATCATTAACTCTGTGATTTTATCCCAGTCAATACCACCTGGTTCCGGAGTTCCAACAGCAGACATTATGCTAGGATCCAGTACGTCCAAATCCAAAGATATATAAACATTTTCTGATAGCTTTTCTAACACCTCATTCACGTTCCATGATTCGGCAGAGGCAGTTCTTTCATAAAAATATATGTCTAAGTTTTTGGACTTCGAAGATTCATAAAATTTTATCTCTTCCTTACTAATACTACGGACTCCGACTTCAACCACAGGTGCAATTTCAAGAACTCTTCTTGCTGTACAAGCGTGACTGTAACGACTGCCCATGTACATGTCCCTGAGATCACCATGAGCATCGAGATATAAAACTGACAGATTCTCATACATCTCAGCCGCCGCTGATATAGCACCTAAAGATATAGAGTGTTCTCCACCAAGCATTGCAAGTATCTTCCCAGACTCAAATATTGATTTGGAAACATTTTTTACACGTTCTGTCATTTTATACGGGCCATCCACGTTTGGATCTAATTCCGGTAGAGTATAAATGCCGACGTCAGAAATCTCACAATCCAATTCCAAATCGTAATCCTCTAAATATCGCGATGCTTCTATTATCGCTCTGGGTCCTTCTTTGGCACCACTCCGATATGAAGTCGTAGAATCATATGGAACAGGCAACACAACTATCCTAGAGGATTCAAAGTTTAATTCATAATTGTTTAAAGCTAAGAAACTCCAATGAAATGCGTAGTCATCAGGCATTGGTGATTTTTCTTTCATATTAGTCCAATTCTAGATCCTAATAATAGAACTAACCCCGCTAGTCCCACTTGCATTGTCAGATTCCGGTTCAGTGTATGCCAATCCCCTACCGACGCTCCATTGTTTTGTCTGTTGAAAATTAAAAGCTTCACCTATCAATGTTAAAGCCTTTTCCTCATCAAAATCTTTACAAGAAAATATATCTATGTTGGTGTACGACCTGTCTGGAAAGGTATGTATGCTAATATGGCTTTCCGCTATCATAACGAACCCGGAGACGCCCCAATCCTGCTCTACGGGACCGTTATATGTAGTGACATGTGGTCCACTAATTTTGTTCATATCAATAGAAGAAGGAAACTTATCAAGGAATTTATAAACAAATTCCTGACTTTTCAGTTTTTCCGAATCTCCTCCAAACCCATCTACCAGTAAATGCATTTCCAGATCCTCCGGTTCAAATATCACAGATCATAATATATATCAAAACTGAAACAGGATAACATTTCCCAAACATCAAACACAATATCAAACCAAAAGGCATTGACATAATAATTTGTGCCACTATAATCACTAGATTGGATACCGGTGGAAGATGACGCGCGGACACACCTTAACAATTATATAGTGGAAGGAAGGTTCTTTTTTTTAGCGAGTTTGATCCTGGCTCAGGACGAACGCTGGCGGCGCGCCTAATGCATGCAA
>CAZNWQ010000145.1:0-2188 GCA_964576965.1 uncultured Dehalococcoidia bacterium | reverse complement strand
AACACCACGGATATCAACATTACCACCATTCATTGTTACACGACTTCTACCCATGTTTGGTCCAACAAAGCCATATGGGGCATTGTGATCCGGAAAAAGGATTGAGTATACAGCACCCAATTCACCACCAAATTCATTTGTTGCATCTCCCCAACCTGTAAAATCTCTTTTACCTCGGCTTACACCTAGAGATGTGAGATTTCTGCCATCTTTGATATACATGGTGAGATCAATGTTACCAACACCTGGTATATGCTGGTCAAATCCAACTTCATACTGAATGATCTTCTCGAAGTCTAGTTCAGGATTAGCTGAAAATGTATTTGACATATAGCTACTATTGGTTGCACCCTCCATATCACCTTTATTTGGAGTACCTGTTACAGGATTATCTGTTGCACCTACAACTGAAAAATTAGTCATACGGCCAGCCATTAACTGCCAAGGCGGACGCTGATTAAAGTGTCCATATGAGAAGTGGACCACAGAGTTATCTGTGATAGGATGTGAAATCCCAATCCTTGGGGAAATGACTGACTTTGTAGATGTTTTTACACCATGCTTAGCTGGATCATATGAATAAACACCAACTCCTAGGTTATCTGGGTTATTTATATCATATCTATATGGATCCCATATATCGTCCGGAACAGTTTTATTCAAATTAAAAGCATCATAACGAAATCCTAGGTTAATAACCATTCCTTTAGCTTCAAATTTATCCTGCAAAAAGAATGACATTTCCCAAGGTGTATGTTCTTGATCGTCAGTATCAACTCTGTTATTATAAAACGCACCTGGGATATCACCAGCCGTCCACTGTTTTTCAACCGTTTGCGTTGAGTACATAAAACCAGCTTTTAACTGGTTTCGTCTATTTATTTGATTTGTATATGTAAGATCTAAAGTCGTTGCACCACTTGTTACATCCATCTGAAAGATCTGCGGTCTGTTTCTATGAAAAATGGGAGGTAAGAAGAACAAAGGACTGGATGGGAAATCTGCTTCCGACCACTGACCACCAAAAGCATCATCCATATTACCACTATAGTAATCACTCCCTTTTACAAGTTCTTTATTATCTCGATTAAAGTCCATTGACTGGACATCTACTGCAACGTTTACGAATGATCTCTCACTGAACATATGAGTCACTTTGAACTGCGCACCGGTCATAGCTGAATATTCAGGGGCATTATGCAACTGAAAAAGGTGACCAGTTCCAAATGGCCAGAACTTATACGGATTGTAAGACAAGTTCACATAAGGTGGTGGTACCCAAAAACCTGCCGTATAGGAGTCTTCACTTGACCAGTACATTGATTTTTGTCTTCCAGTATTTTCAAAACCTTGTGACATAACCTGAAACTCCAAGGAAGTAGCTTTAGAAAGTCTGTATTTAAAATTAGCCTGATAACTATAATCTGTAGAGAATTCTAATAGACCAGGGAATCTCGGTGCGAGCTTATTATTACGCAAAGAGAAAAGGAAGTTCATCTTATCGCCAATTGGTCCATATACAGTAGCTTCTACTTCTGTCGACGCTTTATCTTCATAATTAAGCATATGAGTAAAGGAGTTCCCAATAAGTTCTCCTGAGACAAATTTTTTCCAAGCCGCTGCACGTTGGGCAGGTGTTTTATCTGACCAATTTCCGCCTCCATCGCTACCGGGCTTTTGATTCCCTGCAAAATCAGTATATGTTTTTGTGGGGTCCCAATAAGCTTCTGTTGTCATAACTTTATATTCGAAATTATCTTTACTATATATATTTCTTCCCCAATGGTATTTTCCGCTTGGCCTCGTCCTGTATCTTGCAGAAGCGTGAACTCTATCAGAGGCAGATTTAGTAATCACATTGATTATTGATCCAGAAGCATTGCCATATTCTGCATTCCAGCCTCCATTTAATACCTCAAGTTCACCAATGGTTGTTGTATTTATACTATTAAAGTTTGTACCGCCTACTCTATCTCTTAGGCCCATTCCATCAATTCTCAACAAATCCTCCATTCCGAATCCACCACGGATCCCCCCATGAATATTTGTACCCGACTGCATTTGAACGATATCTGTAACATTTTGGGCCCAAGAACTTGCAATTTCATCTGCGCTTACCCTTTGTGAACTATATGTCATATCTACTTCAACTGGTGGTCTATCACCCACAACTACAACTTCCTGCCCT
>CAZNWQ010000144.1:0-2201 GCA_964576965.1 uncultured Dehalococcoidia bacterium | reverse complement strand
ATATATATCCATAATGTGGCTACCGGTGAAAACACCAATATAACCAATACAGACATGGCACATATAGCACAACATGACTGGTCGCCGGACGGATCTAAACTGATTTTCAGAGCGGATCCAGATGCTACTGACACATATAATTCAAGCCAACTGGAAATCTTCACAATAAACAAAGATGGGTCTAATTTGGTTCAAATAACCAATAATGAAAGGCTTGATGCCTCTCCCAAATGGTCCAAAGACGGGACTTCTATATATTTTGTCTCTCAAGAGGATCAAGAAAAACCTAAAATATACGTCATGGATACTGATGGAACTAACGTAGAAAGAGTAACTGACTACCCTGAATCAGTGCAGGAGATCTATTTCGATATATATGAATAAGTCAATCACAGATGCAACAACTGATTATATGGTAAAATTAGAGTGCTAATGATTAAGAAGAAACGTACTTGGAAGGAAATTCTTATTCCCACTTTGTTGATATACGGGGCCTTTCAAGTGGTAGCGTTGATAGTAAGTATATAAAGAATCTAATAATATTTTAGCTGTTAGTAGGAGATAGAAAGAAAAATTGGACCCCGATCAATCGAGAGGAGTCGACCAAAAAGAAGGAGAGCCTCCTTCTGGTATACCCCCAAGCGGGAGCAAGGGTGGTATATTCTATGGGTGGTGGATTGTCGCGATATCCACCGCTGCCAGCACAATACAATCTGCCGTATTTAATGTCGGTGCACAAACTTTAGTTTTACCCCTAATCAGAGAGTTCGATACCACACGAACTGCCATTTCCATCGCTTTTTCTCTAAGAAGATTAGAGGGTGGAGTAACAGGTCCATTGGAGGGGTACCTAATACACTGGATGGGGCCTAGGCCTTATATGGTAGTGGGTTGGATTATATTCGGATTAGGCTTCATAGCCATGGGGCTATGTCAAAACATATACCAGTTCTATGCTGCATTCCTGCTCGTTACCCTTGGACAAAGTGTGGCTGGATTTCTACCTATTGTAACCGTGTTGGTAAACTGGTTTGATCACTGGCGCGGAAGAGCAATCGCGATATATCAGCTCGGAGGAAGTTTCGGTGCATTACTCGTACCGGTGTTGGCATGGGCTGTACTCAATATCGGATGGCGCCCAACGACCATATCAGTAGGTATAATTGTAATGATAGTTGGAGTCCCCATTGCACTTATGATGCGCCCTCACCCAGAAGAATACGGATATTTGCCGGATGGTGCAAAGCACACCGCAGATGAACAATCCTCTTTGGAAGAAAGCGTATCAAGTGCAGATTCCACGTCTATCTCTGAAGCACTTAAAAGCAGAAGTTTCTGGTTCCTGGGATTTTCACACTCTGCAGGTATCACAGCTTGGGGTGCGCTGCAAGTTCACCAAATACCTGCGCTTGTAGATATAGGCATTAACGAATTGACTGCAGCTGGAGTAGTCTCCTATACACTCGTGATATCCGCATTTGGTAGGCTGGCAGGTGGATTCCTTGGAGATATATTAGGAACAAAACGGGTAACTGCTGTAGCATTCATAGCCCAAGGTGCATCAGTGGTTATATTGGCATATGCACAATCCATGACTTCTGTCATGGTTTTCGCAACAATATTTGGTATAGGATTTGGAACACGCGGAACATTGATGACCGTATTAAGAGCAGAAGTTTTCGGTAGAAAAAACTTCTCCAGATTGGCTGGTCTTATGGATCCTGTAAGTAGTGTTTCTGTACTAATATCACCAATATTTGCCGGTTTTATCTTTGATTCTTCAGGTTCGTATCAGTTCGCATTTCTTGTATTAGCGGCAGTCAATGCATCCGGTGCCCTTCTGTTACTGGGCATCAAGATGCCAAAACGTGAAAGACGAGCGTCCCCAACTGATTCCTCCCCTGATAGTGAAGTTAACTCAGGTTAAAAGATACCCCTAAGGTAAAAGTTCTGTTGATTTAAACATGTATAAGCAAGTACCTAAAAAGCAAGTCGTTCTGACGTCCATAATTCTCGCGATTTCTGTTATGGGTGATTCAATGATTTATGGAGTATTGCCTTCCAATCTGGACGAATTTGGACTGACAGCGGGACTAGGTGCAGGACTTATCCTTAGTGCTAATAGATGGATAAGATTAGCTTCCAATACATGGGCTGCAAAGATATACAACAGATTTGGCTTGAAAAAACCTTTCTACCTT
>CAZNWQ010000143.1:0-2221 GCA_964576965.1 uncultured Dehalococcoidia bacterium | reverse complement strand
TCAGATTCTGTTTCGCGGTAACGTCTTTCCAAATTTGGAATCACTCCTTCAAACGTAGAGCTCCACTTCAGAATTCTCCCCATCCTGGTCTTGTAATTCATCTCAACTTTTGTTTGGGCATCACCATATAAAACTAAATTGAGATGCCTCTCGTCTAAGTCTTTAATAGGAATGTCTTTAGCAAAACCATACTGTTCAGATAGAGCCTCTATCATTCTGGTATGCCATAAATTTGTCCTTCTTGATCGAGATCCCAGTCCAGATGACCAAGGGGTTATAATCCCATCCACTAAACTTTTTTCCCTGTCCCGCACTATCAAGTCTGGATCAATCTCCAATCGGTATCCTAAACCGGTGCATTTAGGGCATGCACCATGAGGACTATTAAATGAAAAGGTCCTGGGCTCTAATTCGCCAATACTCTCTCCGCAATGAACGCATGCGAGATGTTCCGAGAAAAGATATTCTTCTCCATCCAAAACAGACACCTGAACTATACCGTCACCAAGTCTCAAAGCATTTTCCAAAGAATCAGATATACGACTTAAATCTGGTTCATTTTCCACTATTACCCTGTCCACAACCACTTCTATAGTGTGCCATTGCTGTCTATCCAATACTATGTCTTCAGAAAGATCTCTGATTTCTCCATTTACCCTAACCCTAACGTATCCAGCCTTTCTAGAGGACTCAAATACGTCTTTATGCTCACCCTTCCTGTGGTTAATTTGAGGAGCAAGAATGACAATTCTACTCCCCTGTGGCAATGCTAGAACAGCGTCCACGATTTGCTGTACGGTCTGTTGTTTAACTTCTCTTCCACATTTGTAACAATGGGGCTTACCAATTCTGGCATACAACAACCTTATATAATCATAAACTTCCGTTACTGTGCCTACTGTGGATCTAGGATTATGGGAAACCCCTTTTTGATCTATGGATATTGCTGGAGATAAACCCTCTATATACTCCACATCAGGTTTATCCATTAATCCTAAAAATTGCCTCGCGTAGGCCGATAAAGATTCAACATATCTTCGTTGTCCTTCTGCGTAGATAGTGTCAAACGCAAGAGAGCTTTTACCAGATCCAGACACACCCGTGACAACTACAAGTTTATTTCTCGGGATATTCACGCTGATATTTTTCAGATTGTGCTCTTTGGCACCTTTTACAACTATATATTGAGATTCCATATATAATCATGTTCCATGCTAAGATCTAGCTTCATAATTGTCATTCTACCTGTTTGTTCAAAACTGAAGGTCTCTCATTTGTTCTTTTTTATATCATCTATTTCTTCGCTGAGGGTTTTCTGCTTCTGGGCAATGTAGTAAAGGTACCCAAAAAATATAATCCATGTTATGGCAAAAGTAATGAAGAGGTAGTCCAAGTTGGAACCCGTCTCACCTACACTTCCATTAGACCCGTCTTGTGCTAAAACTGGTATGGTCAATAAATAACTCGTTAATAACGCTGTCATAACTGCAATTAGGCTCTTAGTTTTTATTCTTGGCATATGTACTCCTGTATAAATATGGGTGGTGATCATGAAACAATATGATTAGTCTCTTCTAATCGCTCCTCCAATTTCCTCAAGGACATACGTGTAGTCAAAAGATGAACGAATAAAATTGTGAATATAGCGGTGGATATCAATAACAACAACCTCATGGAAGAGTCGAGCTCTCCGGTAGAGCCCGGCCCTATTACCGCTTGAGGGTGTAAAGTTCTCCACCACTTTATCGAAAAATATACTATTGGCACATCTAAAAAACCAACAATGCCTAATATGGCCGCATATTTCGCTCCTTGTTCTGGTGAAGGGGCATAAGATCTCAGCATAAGGTATGCCAAATATATAAGCCAAAGTATCAATGACGTCGTGAGGCGAGGGTCCCAGTTCCACCAAACACCCCAAACAGGTTTAGCCCACATTACTCCTGTAATTATTAGAACAGTTGTAAACAACACACCAACCTCTGCGCTTGCAAATGCTAGTCTATCCCATGATTTGTTTTTCTTAATTAAATATCCTGTGCTGCCTATTAAAACTAGAAAAAAAGCCAGAAATGCAACCCAAGCTGTTGGTACGTGCAAATAAAATATTCTTTGTATTATTCCTAAGTTTTTTTCTGTCGGAACCCACATGAATATTAGGTACATGTTTAAAATCATGGCAGATCCACCAAAGGCAAGAAACAATTTTCTGCTGGCCCCA
>CAZNWQ010000142.1:1338-2369 GCA_964576965.1 uncultured Dehalococcoidia bacterium | reverse complement strand
TTTTCTTTAACAGCTTGGACGATGCTATCAAAGGCCATGGGTACTGGATTAAAACCTTCGGAATAGAGTCTTAAAAGCAGATATGCGGTAGTGTATTCTCCCGGTATTGCTATAGATGATCCATTAAGATTCAATCCGGATTTATCTAAAGTAGTTACTACCGTAGGTCCATAGTTTCTACCTATAGAAGATCCTACTCTCATAATTCGATATTTATCTGATAGTTGTGGGTATGCTGCTGCAGAGATCGCAGTGCCTTCAAGTTCGCCCGAAAACGCTCTTTGGTTAAGAGTTTGGATGTCTTCAAGAACATGTTCTACTTCATGATTTCCTAGAGATACTTTCTTATGTGCGATTGCATAGTACATGAAAGCGTCATCTGCATCTGGTGTGTGTCCTATACGAATTGTTGCCATTTGTCCTCCAATAATCTGTTCTGAGTTTTACTATAATATTCCCACTTCTTGATTAAGATAGGTTCAATTTTTTGTTGACAGTAAGTTTAAGGTAATTGGTTGTTATACTCAATATCAATTCATCTATTGGGTTTTATGATCAAGTTTTAGGTATTCAGTCAAGTTTTCCAAGTTGTTAGGATACTCTGTAAGAGTCATATCTGTATTGAGCGGTGTTATGGATATAAAATTTTCATTTATTGCAGATATATCTTGATTTGGTTTTTCAGTCCAAGATTTTTTGCTTCTAGATATCCAGTAGTAATCAATTTTACCGTTGTTGAATTTTGTTATTACGTCTCCGTACACTTTGCCGCCGAGGTTGGTAATGCGCGTTCCCTTGATATCCTTTGATGATAGGTTCGGCACGTTTATGTTCAGCAACAAAGGATCCTTGATTTTGTTATCTCGTACGTACTCACAAATTCTTCTAATTGTTTTGACTGCTGGTTCAAAAATCGGCGCTTTTAGAGATACTACAGAAACCGCTATCGATGGAATATCTCTAAAAAAACCTTGTAGAGCAGCTCCCATAGTCCCAGATATGAATATATCTTGTCCCAAATTTTTTTTTAC
>CAZNWQ010000142.1:0-1328 GCA_964576965.1 uncultured Dehalococcoidia bacterium | reverse complement strand
TTTCTGACAAAGATTCTATACCTAATATTGCGCAGTCTGCGGGAGTAGCATCTACAGAAAAAGCTTGCACCCCATTCACTAAAGGGTGCACTTCAGTTACATGGATGGGTTTGTTCATTGATATTCCTGCACCTACGCCACTTTGTTCCCTGTCTGGTGCCACAACAATGACTTCCCCTAAGTCGTTTACTGCATCAACTGCTTCCCATAACCCTTTGGCATGTATACCGTCATCATTTGTTACTAAAATACGCATTAATGTTTTACACCATCTGTTTCAATTTAGATTATTCTACAATTATGTTATCGATTAAACGGGTATTGCCTATTGTAACCGCCAATGATATTAACACTGGTTTTTCTATAATAGTTAGTTCCTTAAGAGAGTTTAGTTTGGATAAGCTGACGTAGTCCACAGAAATCAGATCGCTGTCACCCAGCATTTTCATTATTTCATTCCTTATAGTGCTGGTGTCACATTGTCCTGCGATGATCATTTCTCTGGCTTTTGACAGAGATTGGAATAGGATATGAGCAGCATCTCTTTCTTGATCTGACAAAAATGCATTACGGCTACTCACAGCCAATCCATTTTCGTCCCTGATAGTTGGCATATCAATTATAGATACGTACAAATTTAAGTCTTCGTTAAGCCTTTTTATTATATTCAGTTGTTGGGCGTCTTTTTGGCCAAAGTAGGCTTTGTCAGGTTTAACTATGTTAAATAATTTGGTTACAATGGTTGCCACTCCTTTGAAATGTCCAGGCCGTGATTGCCCCTCGAGTATAGCCGAAGTTTTTTCCACTTCAATCCAGGTCTCAAAACTTTCGGGATACATGTCTTCGTTGTCAGGTAAGAATGCTATATCTACTCCTGATTTCTCCAACAATGCTAGATCAGTACTAAGTGGTTTAGGATATTTCTCCAAGTCCTCGGTTGCATTGAACTGCGACGGATTAACAAAGATACTTACTACAGTAGAATTATTGTCTTTCAAAGATTGATTTACAAGGGATTCGTGTCCTCTATGAAGAGCTCCCATAGTAGGCACTAAACCCAGAGGACGTTCTAGATCCTTTTGAATTGCCAACATTTCAGATACTTTACTTACAATTCTCATGATTTATGATTTAAGTTCAGATCGTAATTCTTCTAATACTGCTTTCTTTATTTGATAACTATGTGAATCATCCGGGAAAATACCTTGCTTAACCTCTGAAACATAAGACTTCAAGGCATTTTCTATGTTTTCGGCTAAGTTGCTATATTTCTTAGCATGTTTTGGTTTGAAATCCTGGAAGAGGCCCAACATATCGTGGAAAACTTG
>CAZNWQ010000141.1:0-2373 GCA_964576965.1 uncultured Dehalococcoidia bacterium | reverse complement strand
TGGCATGATCTACCAATTACTTTTTTTCGTCTCCAATACTTATATTTACACCCAAACCCGCCCGAGGTTTTCTCAACCGTTTTTTGGTTGAGAAAACTGTCTCATCTATAAGAGGTAGTTGAGCAGAAGCTTTTGCTTCATCCAAAGAATGATAGGCTTTCTCCAATGCTTCTACCGCTTCCTTGAAGCTCTCTACGTCTGCGAAATCTCTATACACACTAGCAAACCTAATATACGCAACAGGGTCCATAGTGCGTAGATGCTCGATAACCATTTCACCAATAGATACACTGGCAATTTCAGCTTTACCTGTATCCTGTAATTGAATTTCTATGTCATGAACCAGTTTATCAATGGCCCCAGTAGGCAAAGGCCTCTTCACACAAGCCTTTTGTATACTAGACATAAGTTTTTCTCTATTATATTCTTCTCGCCTGTTATCGCGCTTGGCCACCATAAGCGCACTAGTCTGCACTCTTTCGTATGTCGTGAATCTAAGACCACATCGTATACATTCTCTTCTTCGCCTGACACCATCTGTGGCATCTCTCGAATCAATTACCTTAGATTCACTATTATTACAATAAGGGCAATGCATTGAATCACAAACCTAGAAAAATTCCAGTAAAGCCTTCCATAAGAAAATACTTTGACAATACTATCATTGCAACATAACTACAGTCAAGCTTTAGAATACCGTATTTTGTGTGAATTATATTACAATACACAACATATTGATGTTAAACACGGTGCGTTCGGTTACTATTAATACTGACTAAATCCAGTCACAGACGTGCAAAAAGCGTCCTCGCGAATGAAATAGCTTCTTCTTTGGTGGATATTTCCCCCAATTTATGACTTTCCTCCAATTGCTCCAACAAAACTCCAATAGTTTGCCCTGGACCTATATCAAGAATTTTCATTAAGACATGTCCATCTATCAAACGATCCTGCTTAACTTGGTAGTCAACGGAAAGAATATCTAATCCTCTTTTCATAATAAAATTTATGAGATCACAATGCCTACGCCAATCAGTCATCTCAAGCATGTCCTCCTTAGCTGCCAAATAATCAGCCAAATTCAAAAACAAAATATCTAATGCTACATCCTTCAGGTCTCTGTAATAGCGATACATTGCTTTGTTTGTTGGATATTGACCTTCAGAACTCATTTGTGTTGGTCGTAAATGGTGCTTGACCATTGTTGATATATGATTCTTTCCTTTATTACTAAACCTGAGTCTGTCTAAGAAAGATTCTGTAATCTCAGATCCTTTCATATCGTGGCCAATAAATCGTATTCTTCCTGTGTCATCCACCGTTTTAGTTGCTGGTTTTGCTATGTCATGAAGCAATCCTGCCACCTTAGCCATAGTCAATCTATTATGACCATCACTTATTATCTCCGAAAAATAGTCATCCATATCAAATGATCGCGGTACCAAAGAAAATATTTGATCATCTACACAATCGATAATTTTTTCCAGCTTACCTGGTGTTTGCAAACAATGGTTAAATACATCCCAATAATGTTCTTTAGGCTGGGTTGATCCTTTAGTGGTATCCATTTCCGGTATTATTCTGCATAGTAATCCCATATCATCCATCAATATTAAATTATTTGAGATATTCTTCTGCTCAAATATTTTGAGAAACTCTTCTCGCACGCGCTCCATAGATACAGAATCTATTAGATGAGAGTTTTTAGATATACTATGTTTGGTAAACTCATCTAGCGAAAATCCAAGTTGGGCAACTAAACGAACTGCCCGAACCAATCGGACAGGATCTTCAATAAGTGACTTGCCTGACACCACTCTAACTACTTGGGATGATATGTCAGACAAACCACCATAAATGTCTATCAAATCACAATTTTTTGGATTGTTTATAGTCGGCAATGGCAAAGCCATGGCATCTATGGTGAAATCCCTGTTGGAAAGATCGTTCCTTATACCATTAGACACGAACGACAAATCTATATGTTTAGGCAAAAGCGATAAGTTTGTTTGATTTGTCCGCAAAACCATCCTAACGATCTTCCTATAATGGTCTAAAACAATGCATTTACCACCAATCAAATTAGCTAGTTTATTTCCGACCTCAATTGGGTCGTGGTCAATAGCAATATCTATATCAGAACTGTATCTACCCATCAAAGAATCTCTGAGAAAACCTCCCACTATATAGGCACTAATATCCTCTGATGAAAAAAAATCCCTGATAGGTAACAGAAACTGTATTGTCTGGGTGTGAAAATTTAGTTCTGGGGGTCTTGGTATTGATGCGCTTGACATCAGATTGTCTCTGTTGTCGTTGCCACTTCGTCTCTTTCTAATTTCCAAAGGTGTTCATGGCTTGAAAGATGGTCTA
>CAZNWQ010000140.1:0-2501 GCA_964576965.1 uncultured Dehalococcoidia bacterium | reverse complement strand
TTACATAATGATATCGGTCTATATTATATTAGTGGACCTAGGTATATTGTTTGTGTCTTCATTGAGAAACTGGCCTTACTTCGTTTTAATTGGACTGATCTTTTCTTACATGCTCGTGGGTCGGGTTTGGGATGATTCCTCATTATCACTACAAGTAGCTATAATCTCTCAGATACTTGCAACTTTTGTGTTTTTAATTTTTGTAGGTTCAACCAACTTGTTCCACCTAATTTGGAGGCATCGCTCCGCACCCAATAGATTAGATCTGTCTATCATGATATTTAACGCATTTCTTTTCTATGTAGTCACACTAAATTACTGGGACAATTATGATTCTTGGTTTGGTGCTATCACTGCTCTTATGGGGTTATTTTATTTGTTATTGGGTTATTTCACTACTAAGGAAACGGAATCTACCTCAGTACTTTCGCTTTATTCATTTTCAATATCTATAATTTTTGCAACCATTGCTATACCTGTTCAATTCTCAGGACACTGGTTGGGAGCTGCCTGGTTTGCGGAAGGCGCAACTTTTATTTGGTTAGGTTTCATACTGAAAACTTGGAAGATGAGAGTTTTTGGTCTAGCGGTGTTGGTTGTAGCCTCTCTATACACAGTGCTTTATTCAATTCAATTAGATACTGAATCTTTCAAACCATTGTTGAACGAGATCTTTCCAGTATTTGTGTTCGGTGCTGCCTCGTTATTTGTGGCTGCTTTTGCATACCAGAAATTTGGTACAAGAGAGTTGCAAGGGTGGGAATCTCTGATTATAAAACACTCAAAGACTCCTATAAATATTGCGTTGGGCATCATGGGAAGTTTCTTGTTGATTTATGCTTTTACAATCGAGATCATATATTATTTTGAAGAACGTAAGATAGCTGTTATTAATGAGGGTCAAATTGATGAATTAACTAGTAAAGCTCTACTAGCAATAACGGTTGTTTGGTCTCTATGTTTTGCAGTTTCAATTTTGATATCCTTTTTGATGAAATCCAAACAACTAAGAATTGCTAGCGTTATACTTATATTAGTTACTGCTGTCAAATTCTTAGTTATAGATACTTTCGAGTTCTATCAGTCTGATTTTACACCTATCATCAATAATTCCTTTGGAACATCTTTAGTTTTGACAATGTCTGTCGCTTTGGGTGGCTACTTGTATTGGAAGAATATGGTAATTATAGATCCAATTGAGAGAAATATGCCTGTAATTTTGTTGGTTACAGTTAATATTTTATCAGTTGTTTTGGTGTCTGCGGAGGTTATCAGACTTTTTGACTACAGAGATATGCAAGCTAATATCAACTCCGAGAGTGCCAAAAACTTAGTATTAACGGTTTTTTGGGCACTTTACTCAATAGGTGTTATAGGTTCAGGTATTTGGAAGTCGGTGAAAGAGATTCGAATCGTGGGTCTCGTGTTACTTTTTTTGGTGTTGTTGAAGCTGTTCACTATAGACGTATTCTTATTAGAAAGAGGCTACAGAGTAGCAGCTTTTATATCTCTAGGTGTTTTGCTTTTGGCAACTGGCCTTATGTATCAGAAATACAGTGCTGCTATAAAAGGGTTCATTTTGGGAAATGATAATGAGGGAACCGCTTCTACTTAGTTATAAAAACTTAGAGATCCTGTGTTTTTTATTCAGTATATGTCCGATGGAGTCGCCCAATATGGCCGAGCAAACTACAGTAATACTCATTACAAAACCCGGAAATAGAGTCGTCCAAGGGGCAGTTTCCATATATTGAGTTGAACCTTCCTGTATCATTCTGCCCCAAGATGAATATGGTGGTGCCACTCCAAGGCCTAGGAAGCTCAAAGTAGTTTCTGCTACAATTGCCATTCCAAAATACCCTGTAATTTGTGACAGCATCACAGGGGTTATATTTGGCATAAAATGTTTGAATACAATTCTTCCTTCTGTTGCCCCTATAGATTCAACTGCATCTATATAAAGGTCGGTCTTGATAGACAATGTTGTGGCTCTGGATAATCTGACTATTTGAGGTGTCATAGCCATAGCTATTGCTGCAGCTATGGCTGTGACAGACGACCCGAATGAAACTATTATCACTAAAGCCATTACTATTGAAGGTATTCCCAAAAGGGTGTCAACTATTCTTTGTATGATCAGATCTGTATAGCCCCCAATGTAGCCTGAGAATATTCCTGTAATACAGCCTATGGTGGAGGCTAGGGTTATAGATATTATTCCTATATACAGTGAAATTCTGGTTCCGTGTACTACCCGACTAAATATATCCCTTCCGGCCCAGTCAGTTCCCATGAGGTGAATGGAGCTAGGTGCTAAAAGTATGGAGTTTGCGTCCTGTGCAATGGGATCGTGTGTGGATATGACGGTAGGAAACAAGGCAAACAACACGAGGATGAAAAAGCTCAGCATAGCTATAAACATAGTTATAGTCCATATGTATGATTTTAACGTTTCAAGAAAAGTATTTTGCATATCCTTAATTCCTATTGTCAATCCAAGT
>CAZNWQ010000139.1:0-2541 GCA_964576965.1 uncultured Dehalococcoidia bacterium | reverse complement strand
ATGCTATCCTCATAATCTCACCTCAATGTTAGCTTAGTGTGAATCGGGTACCTTCAGGAGACTCTACAAAATCCAGTATGGAATCTTCATCTCCATCTTTTTGGTTGTCTACTCCTTCTGAAACGGAGTCTTCAACTATAAGGACTTTATCGTCATCCAGGAATATGGATATATCCCCTTCTCTTTCTTCGTCTATTACGATTCCGAAACTGCCGTAGCCCGTCCAGACAGGCGGGATCGCAAACCTTAGGTGTTTACCTGGTTCCAAGGTTCTGCTTTCTCGTATCCTTTTAAGTTCTTTTTTTGCTTCTTCTGTAACTATAAACATGAAAATCCAAGGAATTTATATTGTGCCCGATTATGATACATCACTTTTGCATTTAATTAATAGGCTTGATTATTAGAATTACTGCGAGTACAATGCACCCGACGGTACAAACTCGGCAGTCTACCAAACGGATAGGTTTCGATACAGTAAAGGCTTGGTAAAGCCAAACCCCTTGGATCCTCCCCTACATTGTTTAAGTCCGCTGACCGGCATGTTCCGATATTAATAACTGGGAGTCAGCAAGACAATGGTAAGGAATACCACACACACGGTTGCGCGTAGCAACAAATCAAAACATGGTACTGTATTGTACCCAACAATTTGCACTGAATGCGGAACAGGAACTGTAGTTCCATTTGTTCCTGATGCAAACAGAGCAATATACTGTGAAGGATGTCTTAAGTCCTACAGGGAAAACGGTAAGTCTATTCCAAGACGGGAAAACAAAGAAGAGCGTAATAAAGAGGTGTTTTCTAGTCTGGATATAATGCACACAACTAGATCTGTTTTATATTCCATGGGAATAAGTGAACCAAGCCCAATACAAGAGAAATCTATTCCCGTCTTACAGAAAGGGCGAGATTTAATTGGGCAGGCAGAAACCGGATCCGGTAAAACACTAGCCTTTGCTATACCGATGATAGAAAAATGTGATCCAAAACTTTCAGCAGTCCAGGCTATAATCCTTGTTCCCACAAGAGAACTTGCGATACAAGTTCATTCTGTTGTAAAACCGCTCGCAGAGAGACGTGATTTACGAGTCACCCTCCTTTACGGTGGTCATTCTATGTACTCTGAGAGGAAAAACCTTGAGCGAGGTACTCAGATAGTAATATGCACACCAGGTAGGACTCTCGACCATATGAATAACAAGAGGTTGAAGACAAATGAACTTAAAATGTTCATTTTGGATGAAGCAGATGAAATGCTGTCACAAGGGTTAGGTGAAGACGTAGAAAAAATACTTAATCAAACACCTGAGATGAAGCAGACAGTTCTGTTTTCTGCAACTTTACCCAGATGGGTTGAAAAGACGATTAAAAAATATCTTACAAACCCTGAAAGAGTAAACGTTAATGCTGGTAATAAAGGTCCGTCCACAATAAATCACACTATCTACAATATAGATAAATCTAAGAAAATGGATGCTTTGCAAACTATATTAGACAAAAACCACGGTCCTATATTGGTATTTGGACGTACCAAACGAGGTGTCGAAAACTTATCGAAGAAACTTTCTACAGCCGGATATGATAGTCAGGCAATCCAAGGAAACCTTCGACAGGGAGCCAGAGAGAGAATTATGAACAATTTTCGTTCTGGAAAACTGCGAATCCTTTGTGCAACCAACGTTGCTGCCAGAGGGTTGGATGTAGAGGGAATAGAGTACGTTATAAATTTTGACTTGCCAGATTCGGAAGAACTTTTTACACATCGTACAGGTCGAACTGGTCGCATGGGAAGAAAAGGTGAATCAATAACTTTTATAACTCCAGAAGAAGGCAGAAAATGGAGAGAAATCGAAAGAGGCCTCAACAGGCAATTCACCAGACAGAAATGGTCTGCAAAAGTCAGTTAATTTATCGTATACCACATTGCTATTACAATTAGTGCCAGAGTTATGAAGCTGGGACCTACTAGTATCACTGGCATGTACCATCTTCCTCTGGACACGATAAGTGCAATTGTGGATCCCGCTATTGCATAGATGTACAGTAAAGTTAGAGGATCGAAAAACAAGAATATTATTATTGGTATTACAATGAACGGAATTACCAATGATACTAAGAATATTTTGGCATAAATCGATACTAATTTAGCATTACCAGCTTTATCTACGCTTGTGAATAAGCTTGAAATGATATTGGATATTCCATTAAATAAAATAGTCATTTAGTTGTTGGGCAGTAGAACTTATGGATTGTATCTGGCTATTACGTCTGGCGAATCATTACTTGGTGAGT
The DNA here is from genome assembly GCA_964576965.1 of uncultured Dehalococcoidia bacterium. GTDB lineage: Bacteria > Chloroflexota > Dehalococcoidia > Lucifugimonadales > UBA2985 > VFHP01. Next base: position 249 of record CAZNWQ010000139.1, on the reverse strand, counting down.
TAACCAGTGTGGCAACAGTATATGCTTCCATTTCACAGGATGGGTATTGGGCTAACAACTCTTTAAGGAGTTTGGGGTCTTGGTTATAAGGATCTAGCCACACATTCTCAGATTCTCTGGGTAATATGACCGGCATCCTGTGATGAATAGGTGTCATAAATTCATTTGCCTCTGTTGTGATAATTGTGCATGTCGTGATCGGTTCAGCATTATTTGATAACCATGTCTCCCATAATCCAGCCAGACCAA
>CAZNWQ010000138.1:0-2548 GCA_964576965.1 uncultured Dehalococcoidia bacterium | reverse complement strand
AGGGTTGGTATAATCAACACTACTGATAGTTGATGAAAGAGCTTATAGAATACATTGCTAAATCCTTAGCTTCTATGCCTGACGAAGTTACCGTAACCGAGATTTCGGAGGAAGACGGACAGGTTGTACTTCGGCTCGAATGTGCAGAAGATGATAAAGGGAAGTTAATCGGTAGGCAGGGTAGAGTAGCGCAGGCTATGAGAGTCTTGTTGCGGGTTCGAGCCGTTAAAGACGATGTCAGGGCAAGTTTGGAGATAGTTTAACCCACTCACATTTGTCAGTATTTATTGTGGAAAGTTATGTCTTTTGAGTGAGGGCGGTAATTCTCGGACAGACAGTCTATCCAACCCAGAACAGAGGGCTATTGTGGGTGTGGTAGTGGGCGCTCATGGTCGATACGGTGAAATCAAAGTAAAGTCATTTTCTGACAACGAAGAAAGATTTTCTGTCAGTAACCAAATCATAATTCGCGATACCATTTTTGAAATCACAAAATCAAGAAACCATAAAGGTTTGGTTTTGATAAAATTCGTGGGTTTGGATGATCCTAGTGTAGCTCAGCGACTTATAGGATCAAATTTGGAAGTTCCAATGGCTGATATTCCAGATTTACCCCAAGGATTTTTCTATCATTTTGAAATACTGGGTCTTGCAGTCGTAGACAAACAAATTGGCCCAATTGGCCAAGTAGTTGATATACTAAATACTGGTAGTAACGATGTGTACGTCGTTGACTATTCAGGCAAAGAAATTTTGATTCCTGCTATTAAAAGTGTGATTTTGAAAGTGGACATTGAAAATCATCTGATTGAGGTGGATTTACCAGACGGTCTTTTATGACTGTTGTGAGCATAAACCAACTTTGACCTAATCATACATCGATGGTATAGTCAGTTACCAGAAAAAGTAAATTTATCAGAGGTTTTTATGTCTGGACATTCCCATTGGGCTACAATTAAACATAAAAAAGGTGCGACAGATGCAAAGCGTGGGCAACTGTTTACTAAGTTGGCCAGAGAAGTGACTGTTGCAGCTAGATCAGGTGGGAACGACCCGGATATGAATGTTAGGTTGCGGCTTGCTGTTCAGAATGCAAAAGATAATAATATGCCGATGGACAACATAGATCGGGCCATTAAAAGGGGCGTAGGCGGTGGAGATGCAGGGTTGTTAGAAGAGGCTCTTTATGAAGGCTATGGTCCTGGCGGAGTAGCCATAATGTTACAAGCTCTAACGGATAACAAACAAAGAACAGTTTCCGACATACGGGCCTCCTTTAACAAGGCTGGAGGGAATCTGGGGGAATCGGGATGTGTATCTTGGAATTTTGAATTCAAAGGTGTTATCACAGCCGAGGTCCAAAATGACGAATCAGACGAAGTTGCCTTAGCTGTAATAGATGCAGGTGCTGACGATTTTAGATCAGATGGATCATATCTTGAGGTCTATGCTAATGCTAATAGCTTGGAGATCTTACGTACAACTTTGCAAGATCTTGGAGTCAACGTTACATCAGCAGAAATGTCTATGGTCCCACTCAACACTATAAGTGTTAAAGATAAAGTTGCTGGACAGACTTTGCGACTTATTGATCAACTCGAGGATCTAGATGACATACAAAAAGTGTATACAAATGCCGATTTTGCGGTGGAATTCCTGGAACAATTCAGCGGTTAACAAACAGGATTCTAATTTAACCCAAGCCCACATTGATACATCACCTTTAGTGATCACTAGGTTCTTGTTATCAGAATTATGGAGGTCTCCTCGTGAACGTGTTTGATGGGTGGTCTGATATATACGATAAAGTATATGCTTGGAAGTCCGATGATATCCAATTTTATGTAGATCAAGCCCGAATTAGTGGTGGTCCCATATTAGAATTGGGGTGCGGAACTGGAAGGATAACTATCCCGATTGCTATGTCTGGACTTGAAATTATAGGATTGGATAATTCAGGCAAGATGTTAGAAACTGCCAAGTCTAAAATTAGCAAAATACCAGGAATAGAAAAAAATATTGAACTTATAGATGGAGATATGACTACATTCTCCATTGATAGGCAATTCTCTTTGATTATAATCCCATTTAATGGATTTTTGTCTCTATTGACCATTGCTGATCAAAGGCGTTGCCTAGAAAATATAAAGGCACATTTGATGCCAGACGGCAGGTTGATTTTTGATGTGTTTGTCCCAGACCTAGACACATTGACTGATAATACCCGAACCGCAGTACACTCTTGGGATACACTGGATATTGGTACGGGGAATAAACTTGTAATTTGGGATCAGAGTCGCTTTGATAATTATAACCAGATTATGAACGTCAGGATGATAATTGAAGAATTAGGGCAGAATGGTTTTTTGCTCAACAAGATTTACAGGGATTTTCAATTACGTTATGTTCATAGATTTGAGTTGCAATATTTAATGGAATTGACAGGGTATAGTATGTTGGAATTGTACGGAAACTTTTCCAATCAACCTATTGATTCAGAAAGTACTGAAATGGTTCGTTTCTTTGAGTGGCATGGTAGTTGATTGAC
>CAZNWQ010000137.1:0-2592 GCA_964576965.1 uncultured Dehalococcoidia bacterium | reverse complement strand
ATGGAGACCGATCACGGAGGTTATTCAACGAAGTGCACAAAGGGAACGAACTTGGAATATTAGACGCGAGAAGAGCGTTCGTGTTTTGTAACAGAGAAAAAGGGGAGTCTCAGGGTAGTGATCGGTTTTTGGACAGGGTGTCCAGTGTTGGAATACCGACTGTGTCATTGTCTTCTTCTAGATTCAGATCTGAACATGGAGGAGGCTCTTTTGATAAACACAGATTGGCATATGATGGGGAAATCATAAAGGCGTTGAGTCAATTCAATGTAGATCTTTGCATATTGGCAGGTTATATGCTTATTCTAGGGAAAGAACTTTGCCAGTCATACAGAATGCTTAATTTACATCCGGCATTGCCAGGAGGACCAACTGGTACTTGGAGGGATGTAATATGGAAGCTGGTAGAGGAGCGTTCTAAGGTTAATGGGGCGTATGTACACTTGGTAACCGAAGAATTAGACAAAGGTCCGATAATTACTTACTGTTCCTTTCCGATTGCAGGTGGTGAATATAATAAATTGTGGGTTGACATAGAAGGTGTAACAGTGGACAGCCTTAAGGAAGAATTCGGAGAACAATTACCTGTCTTTTCACACATAAGAAACGAAGGAATGAAACGAGAAAGACCTCTTATTCTAGAAACACTCAAGGTCTTTGCAAACGGCACTATTAAACCAGAGGATTTAGAGATTGATATCGATCAAATTGGATCAAATTTACCAATATGTTTGGACATTCCAATAAAAGAATTTCTAAATGAGATAAGACCTTAAGCAGTCATATCCTCTATGGATTCTATTTGTAGAAGAGATCCGTTTTTGCTAAGCAGTATAGGTTGACCATTTCCCAATATTGTATCACTGTCTACAACGCATTTATTTACCTTTGGCATTGAAGGTAAATGGTACATTACATCAATAAGTGCATTTTCTATTATTGCCCTCAAACCTCTCGCTCCAGTTTTACTCTTCAGTGATTCATCGGCTGCAGCATGAAGAGCATCATCGTTAAAAAGTAATTCAACACCATCTAAAGCGAATAAGTGTTGATATTGTTTGGTTACCGCGTTCTTTGGTTTGGTCAATATTTCGAGCATGGATTCTTTGTCTAACGCGTCCAGAGTAACAATTAATGGTATGCGTCCGACAAATTCCGGTATAAATCCATAAGATAAGAGATCTTCAGTGACTATATTTTCTAGTGGATCGATCTTTAGAGAACTTTCTCTAGACATTGATAAAGATTTGAAACCAAGATTTTGATGTTCTTTAGATATACGTTTAGATATTATTTCGTGAAGACCCTCAAAAGTGCCACCGCAAATAAACAATATGTTATCGGTTTTGATTTGAATCAGTTCTTGGTGAGGGTGTTTTCTCCCACCTTGAGGAGGAACGTTAGCGGTGCATCCTTCAATTATCTTCAACAATGCTTGTTGCACACCTTCCCCTGAAACATCTCTAGTTATTGATGGATTGGCACTTTTGCGGCCAATTTTATCTATTTCGTCTATGTATATGATTCCATACTCTGCTTTAGTTACATCGTAATCGGCAGCTTGGATCAATCGTAGTAATATGTTTTCTACGTCCTCTCCCACATATCCAGCCTCTGTTATCGAAGTAGCATCGACTATACAAAATGGGACATCCAATATGCGGGCCAGTGTCTGAGCGAGAAGAGTTTTTCCGGATCCCGTTGGACCGGCTAATAAAACATTTGTCTTTTGAAGCTCGACATCGGTTTTTACAAGAATGCTTTTAATCCGTTTGTAGTGATTGTATACCGCAACGGACAATGACTTTTTTGCTTTGTCCTGTCCGATAATATATTCGTCCAGTAGTTTGTGTATCTCTTTGGGTTGTATATCATTTATTTCTGTCGAGATATTGGGATTAACAGTCTTTAATTCATCTTGATGTATTATTTCCGTGCACAGGTCAACGCATTGTTCACATATAAAAGCATTGCCTGGAGGTCCCCCTATCAACCTGTCTACTTGGGACTGATCCTTGCCGCAAAAGGAACAAAATGCCCTATTTGTATTTTCTGTTTGGTCACTCACTGTTTCAGTGTTTTCTCTCTTTATTCCTCTTTGGTTGTTTTAGATAGTACCTCATCTATAATTCCATATGCCATGGCTTGTTCTGGGTTTAAATAATGATCTCTATCTGTATCTTTAGCGACTTGTTCATATGGCTGACTTGTATGTCCAGAAATAATAGTTCGTAGCATATCTTGCATCCTCAGAATCTCACGCGCAGCGATTTCTATATCTGTAGCTTGTCCTTGGGCACCACCCATTGGCTGATGCATATGTATCGTAGAATTGGGTAGGGCGTATCTTTTGCCTTTTTCGCCTGCACAAAGAAGAACTGTGCCCATGCTAGCTGCAAGCCCAACGCATATGGTCGAAACATCAGGCTTAATGAGTTGCATGGTATCATATATTGCCAAGCCAGAACTGATTACTCCTCCGGGTGAATTTATGTATAGACTTATGTCTTTGTCTGGATCTTCTCTTTCCAAGAAAAGGAGTTGAGCAACTATCAAGTTTGACACTTGATCATTGATAGGTGTTCCCAAAAA
>CAZNWQ010000136.1:0-2600 GCA_964576965.1 uncultured Dehalococcoidia bacterium | reverse complement strand
TTGGAAACACATGATTACATATTGTAGATATGTTAGAATGCCTGCCAGCTACTTATCCAAATAACTTATGGAAATAAATAACAATATTAACGATTCACCCGGCCATAAAAAGAAAGGCATTTTCTATGGTTGGTGGATAGTATTAGTAAGTGCCATGGCCATGGCCATGGTTATAAGCCCGATTTTTCAAGGATTGGGTACTTTCTTCGTCAGCTTCGAAAGGCATTTCGGGTGGAGCCGTACCGTATTATCTGGAGCATTTTCTTTGAGTCGGGCTGAAGGAGCCATACTCGGCCCCTTAGAAGGAATACTGATAGACAAATTTGGCAGTCGCAAATGTATAATCGTAGGCTTAACAATCTTAGGATTAGCTTTTATGGGATTGAGCCTTACAAAAGGTATAGTAGACTTCTATATCTATTTTCTAATAGTGTTTTTTGGAGCTGGCATCGGCGGCTTTATGCCTATTATGGCAGCAATAAATAACTGGTTTATTAAACGACGCACCCTGGCAATGGCAGTTGGTATGGCTGGAGTCAACCTTGGGGGTTTATTAGTGCCTGTACTTGCATGGGTGATCGTCACAGTCGGATGGAGAACTGCTGCATTTTCACTGGGATCATTAGTGTTACTCCTAATTATACCTTTAGCTATTGTAATTAGAAACAAGCCCGAAGATTTGGGCATGGAACCTGACGGAGGACTTGATGGGTCGGACCCTGACCATTCTATTGACTCACTTGAAGAAACATCTTTTGAAGATACAGACTTCACAGTTAAAGAGGCTCTTCAAACCAGTGCTTTTTGGGTTATAACAATTGCCCACTCGGCATCGTCTATGGCTATAATAACAATAGCAGTCCATCTAATTCCAGCTCTCACCGACATAGGCATGTCACTTCAAATGGCTGGTACAGTAGTAGCAATATACACATCAGCAGGTTTCGCCTTTCAACTGATAAGTGGATACCTCGGAGACAAATTACCCAAACCCCCATTAATAGCGTTCTTCACTCTAATTCAAGCAGTTGCAATGATAATACTGGCTACTATCCCAACGACTATAGGAGTATTTGCTTTTGCTGTTATTTTTGGAATCGGATTCGGAGGTAGAATACCAGTGCTATTATCAATACGTGGAGAATATTTTGGAAGAAAAAATTTCGCAACCATAGTTGGAGTAGGACAGTTACCCATGAACATAGCAATGATGGTTGCCCCAGTTGCTACTGGATACGTTTATGACACAACTGGTAGTTATACGATCCCGTTTATATCCCTAGGAATTCTATGTTTCTTAGGAGCGATATTGATTATGTACGTGAAAAAACCTTCCCGTAAATCTTCTCAAACGCAAGATGGCCTGTCACTTTGAAAAGTCCAAGTTATTACATTTTTCGCAAACATCCTCTGGTATTAATCCAAATTTCATAAGATAACCAAATACAAAACATCCAGTACAAAATCCAACTATTGATTCTAAGCCGGCGAAAAATACCAGCACGGCCAAAACAATTTCGGCTTCAGCAGTCATTCCGAGGATATAATGTAGAGCTATAGCTGACAATGCGAAAACAAGACCAACCGCTTGGGCAAATCGTTTGGGCGGACCTGAAACGGGTTTGTTAACACCTAATATTGGAATAACTATCCTAGTCGCTATAAGCCCAAATGGACTTAACGAAGGTCCTGTCAAAACCCTTGCAAAAAATCCATACGCCAAGAAGTATAGTAGCCATTGAATATCCAGTATGATAATTAAAGAAGTTAATAACATAACCATGAATGCGACTACCCGAGCTGCGTATTCGTTCACAGGATGAGGAAAACTAAATATTTCTGATAAAACTCCAGACTGCGAGGAAGGCATATTCTTTTCCATATTTAACTCCTAACGTCATAACTATAATCAATCCAATCTCACTACCTTGAATTCTACATGCCCTGCATCAACCAAGTCCCTAATCAATCTTTGATTTTTGGACAATTTACTCTTACCAGATTTAAATTCCACGAGTATTACCTTATCATCCTCAAACTGCACCCCATCAATTGGTGATCCCAAAAACCTAAAATAAGAAGGATTCCAAGGATAAGAGTCTACCAAGGGGAGAAATTGCTCCGTAAGTTTTCCATACCGGGTACTCAAACTTCTATTTCGAAAACGTTCTTTGATTAGTTTTGAATACAAAGATATACATAGGCATAGCACCAAAATAAATGAGGTCGATAGGGATATTATTATGAGTTTTTCCATTCTATGAATATCTCCTAATTAATATTCCGCCCATCTCATCTGTGAGATCTGTTGTTAAATTATTGGTTGCCTGGGATCAGGACCATATAAGTTGTCGCCCTCGTCACCTTTATTAGAGAACCATACTAGTCCTACTATTACCACCACCGGTAAAATCGAAATAGCAAGTAACCCTATCACAAAAAAGGAATCCCCCAATAATTTGTGCTGTTCTTCAGTTTCACTTATACCTTCAGTAGGTATTATGGATGAACTTATACCTATAGATAAGAAGAAAATGCTTAACGCGATAAATGGAACTAAAGTAAAAAGGAGAACCCACCATCCAGATTTGCCTATATCA
>CAZNWQ010000135.1:0-2635 GCA_964576965.1 uncultured Dehalococcoidia bacterium | reverse complement strand
AACAAGTTAAAATTCGCGAATTCAGTTTATCCTCTACAACCCGTGAAGACTTTACTACATATCTGCAACTTATTTAACAACTTTATCCGAATTTAAAGGGATAATTTTTAATAATGAAGGGACAACAAAAATCAATAGGGTGAGTGCAATCAATCCGATCATACTATTGATGATTAAAGCCGTGCTGGGACTAAACAAAGTAGCAGATATCCCTATAATTATTGCTCCAAATGGTCCAGTGCCAATAGCAAGACTGACTACACCAAGAGCCTTACCTCTATAATCGATATCTGCTACTAACACGACAATAGCTGCCTGCATAGTACTAAATCCTGCTGCACCAACCCCCAACAAAGCCAATACCAATAGGCTTAAGTAATAAGATTCGGAAATCCCTAATCCTAATAGAGCCAAAAAGGTAACAAAACACCCTCCAATAAAAATCAACCCGTGTCTCGTTATTTTTGGTATAGATGCAACCAGCAATGCACCCGCTAAAGCACCTACACCAAAGATTCCTTGAAGCGAACCCATCTTGGCCGGCCCCACATAAAGTACTTGTTTGGCAATTATCGGGATTAAATGCGAATATGAGAAAAGAAACAAATTCATTACAAACGTAATAAGAATCACACTTAATATAAGTTGATTCGAACTTACATACTTTATTCCCTCTATTATATTAATCGGTCTATTTATTTGGTTATCTCTCGGTTTGTTAGATTCCATCCTTAAATTCCACATCAATCCACAGGCAAACAAATGCAATATTATAAGTACTAGGAATACTAAATGGTTGCCATAAAGAGTAGAAATTCCAATTATCGCCCCGGCCATTATTGGGCCAATAGCCAAACTAAGACTCATAGCTACCGAATCTAATGCAAATCCATTGGTAGCCCCTTTTCCCTTTAAGATGTCATGCACCATTGATCTCCTAGAAGGCATTTCAACTGAATAACCTATCCCCGTAATTAAAGCAGCTATATAGCAATGCCAAAATTCCAATAAATCCAGCGAAACAATAATAAGCATCAACGAAACCCCAATCAAACACGTTATCTGTGTAAACAAAAGGATTTTCTGGCGATTCCAGGTATCAGCTAAATATCCCGCTACTATACCTAAAACAAACATTGGGAACATTCCAAAAAAACCAACTAACGAAACATAAAAAGATGAACCTGTAAGTTCAACCACTATCCATCCGTATACAGTTACTTGACCCCACCTTGATGTATAAGAAAGTAGATTGAACATCCACAAAATACGATATTGAGATGTTTTAAAAGATACAAATGTATTCATAATTACTGATTAAACTAGAGCAGATAAAATCGACATAGTCCCTTAAGGGAATATAAACTAATGAATCAATACCTAGATACCACTGATAATACACCTTACTAGCTTGACACTTTATTTGCCATGGTTTTAACATGAAAGTTAGCCGCCAACGATTTATGTATATTTAGCGAAAAGAATTGATGGCGGCGCATTTAATCAACGAGGAGGTAAGCGTTGAATACGACAATTATCGTAACCACGCTCATATCCACTCTCGTTGGCCTTTTAATAGGCGCAGTTGTTGGCTATTTTTACAAATGGCTTTTAAATTTCAAACGACGCGAAGAAGCAAAGGAAGAAGCCCAAGTCATTATTGACACGGCGAACAATAAAGAACGAGATATAATCTTAGAAGCGAAAGAGGAGGCAATTAAAATAAGATCAGCTGGTCAGGCTGAAATTAGAGAAAGACGTTCTGAAGTTAATAAAATCGAAAATAGACTTTCTTTCAGAGAAGAAAAAATAGACCAAAAATCTACAGAGATTGAGAAGAAAGAACGTGATTTAAATGAAAAAGAAACTGAAATAAATAAAGTTTCTGATGAAGTTGAATCGATTCGACAGTCTCATGTCACAAGAATGGAAGAAATAGCGAACTTAACTATATCAGAAGCGCAAACTCAACTACTAGACCAAGCTGAACATGATATACAAAGAGAAATATCAATTCTTTACCGCGATATTGGACGAAAAGCGGATTTAGAAGCAGAGAATAAAGCTAGAGAAGTAATCGGAATAGCTATACAAAAACTTGCTTCAGATGTCGTTTCAGAAGCTACATTAACAACTGTACCGTTACCGTCAGACGAATTGAAAGGACGGTTAATTGGCCGAGAGGGTCGAAATATAAGAGCGATAGAAAAAGCTACGGGTGTAGATTTATTAATAGATGAAGTTCCTGAAGTAGTTACTTTATCTTGTTTTGATCCTATAAGGCGTGAAATCGCCAGGCTTTCAATAACTAAGCTTATCGCAGATGGCAGAATTCATCCGGCCAGAATAGAAGAAGTAGTAGAAAAATGTACGGACGAACTTACTAAAACGATAGGCAAAATAGGCCAAGACACCATTCTTGACACTAGGGTAAGAGGTATAAACCCTGAATTATCCAATTTGCTTGGCAGACTGCAATATAGGTTCAGCTATGGAGAAAATGTACTCACCCACAGTATAGAAGTAGCCTACATTGGAGCGGCTATTGCTGCAGAAATTGGCGGTGATGTTAAAGTTACTAAGCTTGGTGGATTACTACATGATATTGGAAAAGCCCTGACTCATGAAGTCGAAG
>CAZNWQ010000134.1:0-2782 GCA_964576965.1 uncultured Dehalococcoidia bacterium | reverse complement strand
GTGCAGCAACCGCACCTAGTTCCATGTGCCCTATCGGACCTAATCCAACTGCAAAGATCCAAGTGCCCATTGCTCTCCCTCTCAGCTCATTCGGCACCACAAGTTGTATTAAACTTTGAGACAATATGTCAGATATTGCTCCTAGACCACTAATCACAACAATGGCAAATACAGCTAATAAGAAAGACTGAGCATAGGCCAACAAAAACAGGGAAATGCCGAAAGCATATAATACGAACAAGTAAAGAAGACCTTTACGTTTAATTTCACCCAACGACGATAAAATTATAACTGCTACTATCCCTCCAGCTGAGCGCATAGCATTCATTATGCCTAATCCTTCCGCTCCCAAACCCAATACATCCCTAGATATAACTGGTAATAAAGCTTGATGGGAAAATCCCAGTATTTCTACCATTCCCGACAACAACAAAATTACCAATAATGAATTGTTACGCTTTATCTCTTTACCAACTCCAGCAATATTCTGCCAGAACGATTCTTGTTCAGATAAATCCGGACTTTCCGGTGATCTTATACACAGTATTATGAATACTGAAACAAAATAACTTACTGATAAAACCAAGTATCCTGCATCAGCACCAAATTTACCTACCAACACACCCGCTAATAAGGAACCTCCTATACCTCCCACCCTCATTCCCAAAGACAAATTAGATATGGCATTCACTAAATTCGCGGTTCCGACTATATCGTAAGCAAAACTTTGCCTAGCTGGTTGTCCAATTGCCCGGACGCAACCGGCCAAGAATGTTAGTAATAAAATTATCCATACTTCAATAAATCCAAGGTAAATTATGAAAGCCAGCGATAAACTTAAGAATCCCATACCAACACTTACTAACAGAAGAAGGTTACGTCGATTTACTCTATCTGCTAAAGATCCTGCAATAATTCCCAGGAACAGAAAAGGTACCATCCGAAGGGCCAGAGACACACCAACCATGAAAGATGAATCGGTAATTTCTAAGATAACCCACCCCACAATTACCTGTTCGCCTATGAATCCCACCGAGTTAAACGCACTTGATAACCAAAGAAATCTAAAGTCTCTGAATGTGAAGGATGGAGAGGATAGAAGATTAATCACCTACAATTTACCCATTGCAAAACCCATTTGAACTCATTGATATAGACACTCAGGCTCTGGTGTAAGTTACCATCCATTAACCCGGTCCCAAGTTTCTATCACCGTATTGTTATCAAGCACATAATATTTGTCATGTGCTGCAGAGGTAATACAAGTGTGATTAGGAAGTATTCTTACTTTAGTTCCTATAGGAAATGAATCGAATTCTATAGGTCCGTTTATAGAAGCTATAAGGCCATGCTCCTGATATGTGCGTTCTACATAGAGTCCTGGAATCACGGAACAATTGTCTGCCATACAAACTATTCCATAACCAACATTGTCCATGAACTGGTTAGCACTCAAATCTTTGGAGAGAGCCAGTGAACCAGCATCTATCAACAATCTTTGGGGATCCTTCTTATGCCCTATCACGGTAGCCAATACGGTTACAGCTATATCATCTATCTTGCAAACCCCCATACCAACTTGATCTAAATCAAAAAACATATAAGCACCAGGGCGCATTTCGGTTATACCATCAAGATTTTCTGCAAAAACCGCAGTTGGAGTGGATCCTGCACTTACCACGTCACAGGATATTCCCTGTTTTCGTAATATTTCGGCTGCCCTAACTACACCTGATCTTTCATTATCTGCTACAAGCCTGATTGAATCGATATTGTCGCATTCGTAAGAATGTCCGGCATGTGTTAATACCCCATCCAGATTCAAATTATTAGACTCTTCAATAGCTTTTGCCAAATCGATCAATTCTTCAGATTCAGGATTTATGCCTCCCCTCAGTCCTCCGGTATCTATCTCGATTAATACGTTCAAATTAGCTTTTAAGGATGCACATTTTTCCTGTAAAACAGGAACAACTGCCAAATTATCTGTTATGACTCTTACTCTGGCACCCTTATCTAGTAAATCGTTAACTTCCTCCAATTTGTCTGGAGATATACCAACCGCATAAGTAATGTCTTTAATACCATTTTCTAAAAAATAACTAGCTTCTGCCAAAGTTGAAACTGTTATGCCCCCAAAATGGCCGTTCGTAGCAATCTTAGCTATCTCAAAAGATTTTGCAGTTTTAAGATGAGGACGTAAATCGACACCGAACTTTCTCATCCGATTCGACATGTAATTACAGTTTTTGACCAGTATTTGTTTATCAATTATTAGAGATGGGGTTTTAATCTCATTTAATTTCATGTAAGTCACCTTACTCCGCGGACATCAACCCACTATATCACGAAACACTCTCAGAAAATTCAGACCTAACAGTTTCCGCAACTCTTCCTCATTAAAACCCCTTTCGACTAACTTCAACGTTATGTTTGGCCAATCTGTAGGTTTATCAAAATCTGCCATCCTATGTTGATCACTTAATCTATGCTCAGGCCTAAATCCAGCCCAATTAAATCCCAGGGGTTTGCTTCTAGGGTCAGGAGATTCTTTGAATAAGAATGAAGTGTCAAATGGCCCTAGTGCCTCTGGAAATTCATACATTGTTTCTGTCCCAGGTCCCGGTCCACACTTGTCACTCGCTATACCTACGTTGTCTATACCCATAATATTAATCAAATGCTCCACATGATCAACATAATCATCCAACGTGGCATTTATGTCATTTTTTACAAATCCGGCAATGGCAGCTACCCCAAAAAATCCACCATTATCTGCCAC
>CAZNWQ010000133.1:0-2802 GCA_964576965.1 uncultured Dehalococcoidia bacterium | reverse complement strand
GGGAACCCTGGGTTTGGATATAAAACTTCATCACCTGGTTCAATTAATGCAAGAACGCAAAAAAATATTATGGGTTTCCCTCCAGGAGTTACTACAACGTTTTCTGAAGAGACAGGTATTTTACGAGTTGAAGAAATTTCATCAGCAATTTTGTCTCTCAGTTCTGATAATCCAGGTGAGGGTCCATAACGAGTATAACCTGATAAAAGTGCGGTGGACCCCGCGTTAATAATATTTTCAGGAGTATCAAAATCTGGTTCACCTATTTCTAGGTGTATTACATCAACACCTTCAGCTTCAAGTATTTTCGCTTTTGCAAGTACCTCAAATGCGGTTTCAGTTCCTAATCTACTCATTCTTTTTGCTAATTTCATTTTTCCCCTCATGACATTTATTACAAATAAATTAGTTATTCCATTATAATGTACTCTTAAATGAATGATAGGAGCACATCATGCCAAGAGTTCCACTAATTAATAAAGACGACCTACCGAAAGACAAACAGGATTTATACGACCAAATAGCCCAACACCGCGGCAGCGTGGCAAGGCCTTTTGCAGCACTTTTAAATAGCCCTGATGTAGCATCAAAGATATCTATGTTGGGTGAACAGTTACGATATGTATCCCCTACAATTCAACCAGACATCAGAGAAATAATTACTTTAACTACAGCTCGTATTATGAAATGCCAATACCTCTGGACTCATCACCGTGGTTCAGCTATTCGATCAGGGGTAAGAGAGGAAGTTGTTGAGGCAATACGAGAAGGAGGTCGGCCACGTCGCCTAGTTCCTAAAGAAGCCGTCTTTGTACAATTTACCCAGGAACTTCTAGAAAACAAAGAGCTTACCAGTGCAACTTTTAGCGCGGTTGAACATCTGATAGGAGAACAAGCCACCATAGACCTGATAATAACAATCGGTTATTACAGTATGCTATGTCTAGCTATAAATGGTTTGGATTTGGGCCTTGAAGAAGGAGTTACTCCCAATCTATAGTTCTCAAACGTGTAGTTTCAACTCTATCTCTAAACACAGACGTACTAATACTACGTATATTTTAAGGAATACAGATACATGACCTGGTTAGTCGCATCCTTAATCAGTGCAGCATTCATGGGTTTGGTAAGTATATCGGATAAAGTTGTTATATACCGATACGCCAAAACACCGCTGACACTGCCACTGATATCTGGTACGTGCCAGGTATTATTTGGTATTGCCTGTGTACTTGTTGCGGGAATACCAAGTCAATCCAGCTTAACTGCCAACGCATCTGCTATTGGCTCTGGCATGTTCCTTGGTTTGGCAGTGATGATATTGATGAGAGTTATGTATACAAAAGAAGTATCGCGTGCAATACCTGTTACTCAATGCGCACCGATCTTTTCAGCATTACTGGCATTGCCAATTCTAGGTGAATCAATATCGCTAATACAATGGTCAGGTATAATGGCTGCCGTTATTGGAAGTGTATTCATATCCCTGAAAATCGATCCTGATATCAGCGGTATATTACTGGACACGTCTTTCTACTGGTTGATGCTTTCAGCCTTCTTCTTTGGAGCGGCATACGTGGTTGGTAAAGTTGCACTTGACGAGTTACCTATTTTATACACTCACGGGTTAAGAACATTCACCCTTGGATCAACATTCTTAATTTTTACCTCTCGGTCTATAGCATGGAATGATACAAAATCTTTGATTAAAAGACGAAGCCCAGCATTCTTATTTGTCGGGATTAACGAATTCATTACAGCACAATTTGCAATAATTATTTTGCTTTGGGCATTGTCACTTGGGCCAGCGTCCTTGGTAGCTGCAGCCACTAGTAGCAGGGCTCTGTTTACGTTACTATTCACACTTGCCATAACAAGATTATGGAACGGAGCTCTGGGTGAGGATACATCAACAAGTTCCACTCTCGCCAAACTATTCTCAACTCTGTTGATTGTAAGTGGAATTTTTGCAATAGCTATATAGTATTAATAAATGCTTCCAGTTCGTTCAAGCCCGGCATCGATTCCTGAGCACCCAGTTTCGTCACCGCTAAAGACCCCGTAAGTACGCCCATATTCACAGATTGTTCAAGAGATTGCCCTTGTAATAAATAGGCTGTAAAACCCGCATTAAAAGCATCTCCTGCCGCTACTGTATCTATCACAGCAACTTCAGGTGCTTCAACAAAACCAGATGTTTCCTGGTTCATATAGAAAGCCCCCCTGCTACCTAATTTGATAATGACTCCTCGATTAACGCCTCTATCTAATAATGTTTTGGCTGCATCTATTACTTCTTCATTAGCCTGCACAGAATGCCCAACCAGAGCTTCTGCTTCGGTTTCATTCGGAATCAAGTAATCGAAAAACTGATATGCATCGATTGGTATAAAGCCTGCCGGTGCAGGGTCCATTACAACAAGTTTGTTCTTGCTACGTGCGTATTCTGCTGTTTTTAATGAAAGGTCCAATGGTAATTCCATCTGGAGCAAAAGTGCATCTGCGCCATCGTCTAACTTGGATTTTACTTTTTCAACTTCAACGTCAGAACAGGTAAGATTGGCACCTCTGATAATAATAATCTTGTTCTGACCATCAGCATTAACTGTTATATGTGCAATGCCTGAATTCATACCGGATTCAATTCCAACCATGGATACATCCACTCCAAACAGACTTAAACTATTTATAAGCTGCTCGCCATAATAATCGTCTCCGATTCTGCACACCATACAAGTATTTATACCCAATCGCGCCAATCCGACAGCCTGATTACCACCTTTGCCACCAGCCGCAGTATAA
>CAZNWQ010000132.1:0-2809 GCA_964576965.1 uncultured Dehalococcoidia bacterium | reverse complement strand
GTCAGACCAAATAACATCAATTTTCTTGGCCCGTATTTATCAACTAAAAAACCTGCCAAAGGGGCGACTAATCCGCCTTCCAAACGGGCCAGACCTAAAACAAGTCCTATTTGAGCTCTGCTGGCATTAAATGCCTGCTGAAAGTGGACAAAAAATGCCCCGAAACCATATACATAGAGTGCTCCATGAATCATAGTTATCAGCATGCCAGCAGTAACTATGTACCAGCCGTAAAATATACGAGGTTTATTCAAGAGCACCTCTCAGCTATTCTAGTTTAGGTTCAAATGACTAAGATATAAAATTCCCTTTGTCTCTACGCAAATTTACAAATTTTATTAGCACTTATGCTGCTATCTATATTAAATGCCGTTCATTTACGTTACAGTTACACCGTACATTAGAATCGTACTAACGGCAATGACCGTTGTTTGCAAACAAATAACACTCCATATCAAACCACTATTCACACAAATCATTCACTCTAACCAAAACACTAATGAAACGTATAATTGTTTAAACTTAAAACCCCCCACTTCCTACGTAACATTCGGATGCCGATTGTGGTACTCCTACTTTCGAATTATATTACGATGACTGGCATGGGATTCGTGGTCCCTTTCCTACCAATATATGCACGAGAACTAGGAGCCTCCGGATTCGACTTAGGAATACTGGTGGCAGGTTTTTCTTTAGCAATGGGACTTTGCCAACCATTTGCTGGATCGTTATCAGACAAATACGGGCGTAAGAAATTCCTGATGACTGGTTTGGCTATTTTTTCTGTATGCGGCTTTACATACACTATAAGTGAATCTGTTATAGATATAACTCTAGTTAGATTTGTACAAGGATTCGGGGCGGGAATGGTATTTCCTGTTGCTATGGCTTATATGGCAGATTGGACTCCTCCAACATATGAGGGTCGATATATGGGAATATTCCATATATCACTGATGGCCGGGTTTGGTTCTGGCCCAGTATTTGGCGGCATATTAAACGACGCTTTCGGCACTCAAACCGCATTCCTTGCTATGGGAATATCCGCATTTTGTTCATTGGTATTGATACTATTATTCTTACCAGAATCACAGCATGGAGAGGAAAATAAAAAGGAAGCATACTCCGTATTCAAAGTGTTTTTTTATATACTTAAACAGTCTAGAATGAGAGGGGTTTTGATAGTCCGAGTAGCAATTATGCTAGCTATGGTTCCTAGTTTTATATTCTTACCTGTAATGATGACTGAAAATATGGGAACCTCCGGAACAATTATAGGCACTGCAATTGCCATTAGGGTGCTGATAACTGCTCTGCTGCAAATACCTTGTGGGATAATTGCAGATCGTTATAATCGAGTATACATCACTCTTATTTCAATTTTCCTTGTGGCCATAACAGTTTCATTCTACGGATTCACCGAGACAACATGGCAACTTATTGGTATTTTCATATTATTGGGTATATGTGAAGCAGCATTTCTCCCAACTACAACCGCAATAGCAATGGAAAGCGGGGAAAGTTATGGGATGGGTGCAACAATGGGAGTGTTTAACACAGCGCAAACTATGGGTATGTTTATTGGATCCATAGTAGGAGGGATGCTAATAGATATGTATGGATTTGGTCAGGCATTCCTTATATTGGGATGTACCGTGGGATTCTTCAGCGTAGTAGGGGCGAGAGTTTTGCTGCAAAAGCCCACAACCCCACTACACTAGAAACTATGGTAGTAATATTTACGATCATAACTTCGAACATTATTCCCTAACATATTTTGTGATACCAGGGAAAAGTAAAACGAATACTATAACAACCAATAATCCTATGGATGATGACAAAGCCAAAGCATTTTGAGCACCAATCTCATCAGCTAAATATCCCACTGCTATCACTCCTATAGGACTAGCGCCAATACCCAATGCCACGGATCCCATGGCTCGTCCCCTTTCATTAATGTTTACAACTCTTAAAGGTATAGCAATTTGCATGGTCGCGAAACCAGATGATCCTAATCCCACGAAAATCAACAATATTATCGATATGATGTAATCCTGTGAAAAGGAAAATATAAATAAAGAACACAACATCAAGGAGGCACCCATTACATAAACCAGTCCCAGTTTTCTTACGCTGGCCGAGGCCAATATCAGAGCACCACACATAGCCCCAAATCCTGAGGAGGACAGCAGAACTCCAAAAAGTAATTCGTCACCTTTCAGAACGTCTCGAGCTATTACTGGGACCATCTGCATGTAAGAAAAACCGAATAGATTAAGTATTAGAGTAACAATAAACACGGACATTAGAACTTGATTATGAATAAGTATTGATATTGAGTTCTTAATTTGAATAAAAACGTTTTCCCGGACAATATTATAAGATACCGCATGTTGTATTACTGGTAGAGAAGTTAATATGATCAATCCCATTGAATATGTCGAAACCAAAAACAAATAAGTCCCAGAATACCCAAATAAGTATATTGAAATTCCTCCCAATGCCGATCCAGCCATCATGCTCCCAGTCATAGCTACCGTATCCAAAGACGCGGGATTAACTATCTCAGATGGTGAGAATAATTCCGAGTAGTAAGCTCTACGAGCTGCAAAATCCAGCGTCCAAAGGGTACCACTAAGAAAAGTCGCTATATACGCATGCCAAAACTCGAATCTGTCAGTAACAAGTAGCAAAACCACAGAAATTACCACTACCATATTTATGGCCTGAACTAATTTCAATAATCTTAACTTCTCTACTCTGTCAGCTATACTGCCGGAGCTAATACCAATCAAAAACATTGGCAACA
>CAZNWQ010000131.1:0-2884 GCA_964576965.1 uncultured Dehalococcoidia bacterium | reverse complement strand
GGCTCCAGCGTCCTACTGACATAGAGGAGAGATCCTCTTGCTGGGAACTGCATCCTATTAGCAAAATAGCGGCTGTTACAATCAATTTTGTAATAAAGTTTCGTATTTTTAATGCCCCGCCGTTTCCTGATAAATCAATTGTCTGGTATTTCGAAGATTTCTGTATCTGTTATTCCTCTGATGCCAGTTTTTGAATCCTCTTTACCTCCTACGATGAGGATTTTGTTTTCGGTTATTAATGTAGCAGTATAGGATTGGCCGTGATTATTTGCTAGAGATCCTATTTTCGACCAGTTTTGTGTTTTTGGATCGAACTCTTCTAGTGTATAGCTTCCTACTATCACCACTTTACCATCATTTGTTAGTATTGAAACATGATCGCTTCTTCCCTCAGACATCTTATTTGTTGATTTCCAAGTACCGGAATTGTAATCATGTAATTCTGCATGATCCAATAGTTCTACAGTTGTTAGTCTGTGTCTGGCTGTTGGCCCGCCATGGGATCCACCAACTGAAGCGGCGGACCCTATGATGTTAGACAGATCATGGCGTGTTCCATCTTTATGCCACTCACCTCCTGTTACTAACACTTTTCCGTTGGCCATAGTTGTAGCTGTACTGCCAGTTGAACGTGCTCTGACTGGATTTCCGGTTAGAGACCAAACACCGGTTAATGGATCAAACAATTCTGCTGAGTCTTTGCCGATAATTAGCAACTTGTTGTTTATCATTGTGGCGCTGTGACCTGAATGAGCATGATTCATGTTATTTGCTAGAGACCATTTGTTTGTGGAAGGATTATAGATTTCTGCTGAATCAAGTTCTTTGCTACCAGACCTGGATGCGTCATCACCGCCTACGATAATGACTCTTCCATCTGGTAGTAGGGTAGCGGATGCCCATTTTCTGGACTCCATCATGTTATCTGCATATAACCATTTGTTTTCATCTGGATCATATAATTCTGAAGAATCATCTTCTGTTCCTCCAGTTACCAGCACCTGTCCATTGTTGAGTAATATGGCCGTATGGCCTTCTCCTCTTGGTTTGAGTGTATTGCCTGCTGATGACCAGGAGTTGTTAGTAGGGTCGAAGATTTCAGTTGAAGGCACTGACCCGTAAGGTCTTTCTTTACCTCCTACTATTAATACTCTTCCGTCGTCGAGGAGTGTTGCAGAATGGCTCCAGCGTCCTACTGACATAGAGGAGAGATCCTCTTGCTGGGAACTGCATCCAGTGGCGTATGCGGGCAAAGCCAGCATTAAAAATGTGAACATCCATAGCGTGAAGTTTGAATGTGATGTGTTACCAAATTGACTCAGTTTTGATGTTTTTATCATAACTAGAATATCTACCAGTTCGTTTAGATATGGTTTATCATTGGCATATGGATCCTATCACTTATCTCCAAACTACTGATATATCGTTGGCCGCTCTAATTGGTTATGTAGAAGAAAAACAGGTTAAACCAACCGGCAATAATAAATTATCAGATTATGAATCACTAGTTAGGTCTATTGTTGGTCAACAGATTAGCACTTTTGCTGCAAGAAGTATATTTGAGCGTCTTTTGCAAACTGTTTCTGGGGTGATAACCCCAGAAACTATTACATCACTGACTGTGGAATCCTTAAGAGACATAGGGCTATCCAGGCAAAAAATATCTTATATCCAAGATATGGGAAAAAATTTAATCGAAGGCAGTATTAATTTAGGGGATTTGTATTCAATGAGTGACGAGAAGGCCATTAGCACACTTATAGGTTTGCGAGGGGTAGGGGAGTGGACTGCTCAGATGTTTGTGATGTCGCAACTTGGGCGAGAGGATATATTTCCCATTAAAGACGCCGGTATTAGATCTGCTATGGGGAAACTATATTCCTTAGATGAAGTTACAGACGAAAAACTTATAGAACTGTCCTGTAACTGGTCTCCTCAGAGAAGCTTGGCTTGTAAATATCTATGGAAAGCATTAGACCTAGGCTATTTCACAAGTAAAACAACCTAGGTCTAATTACCGTTTCCCTATTATTAATTCCTAAGAAATCCTATTTTTTCGTATTGTCCTTTGACTATATCCTGGGCTCCAGTTTCGAGCCAATCCTCGAGAATTTCAGTGTACAAACTTCTAAAGTCTATATCAAATGAAAGATCCTCCCCAATAGAAAGCTTATGAGGTTCTAGGGATGGATATTCTCCGTATTGTCCGCCTATGACTGAATCTCCTATTACAAATGCGACTCCACCTGCTCCATGGTCTGTTCCAGTTCCGTTGTCCTTGACTCTTCTACCGAACTCAGAAAATACAAACATAATTACATCGTCCCCTTTATTGGAGGCTTTTATGTCTGAGTAGAAATCTCTGATGCCTGTTGATACGTTGGCAAGCACTCCTTCTTGAAGAGCTATACCATTGGTATGGGAATCGAAAGTCCCGTGTTGGGTATACAGGATTCGGGATCCTATTTCCGCCTGAATTATAGCTGAGGCGGCTCGCATTTGTTTCGAGAAATTATCATCTGCATATTCGACATCTGATTTATAGTCTTCCCTAGCTTTTTTAATTATTCCAGAGCCTTTAAGTGCATCCAATCCTGTTTGGCTCAAGTAGTCCATAACTAACCCACTTCCTATTGCGGGCATATAGATGTTCTTGAAGGCTAGGAGGGCTTCGTCCCTTTCGGAATTATCAACGTGATTCATAAGTCCGTAGGTGTCTAAATCTGATACAGACGCGATGGGTGCTTTTGGCGCTGCTAATGCTCGAGGTAGGAGTCCAGCGAAGTTTACTGCTGCAACCACATTATCTTTGGCGGGATACATTTGATTTATTGCGCTACCTAACCAACCTTCTGCACCCAGCTTAGTGGGTTCAGCAGTGTGC
>CAZNWQ010000130.1:0-2974 GCA_964576965.1 uncultured Dehalococcoidia bacterium | reverse complement strand
AAGATTACAAGCACGAGACTACAAACTTGATTACAATCTTGTACTGTAGAGTTTTAGCATTAATGCATCAAAACCAAGTTGTATAAAAAACGACTTATAGTCAATAAATTGAATTAAAGCCATTTGTTAGAGGGGTATGCTTCCATGCTTTTTGGGAGGTAGACTTTCCCTCTTATTCTTGAGCATAGAAAGGGCCCCTATGATCCTAGATCTTGTTTCTGAGGGGTCAATAATGTCGTCAATATACCCCAGGCTTGCGGCGATATATGGATTGGCAAACCTTTCATCATATTCTTTCCGGAGAGCCGCTCGAGTTTCTTGAGGGTCTTCAGCTTTTTTGATCTCGTCTCGGTAAATTACGTTCACAGCTGCGTCTGGACCCATAACTGCTATTTCTGCGGATGGCCACGCAAAATTGATGTCTCCTCTAAGATGCTTGCTGCTCATAACTATATATGCGCCACCATAAGCTTTTCGTATAAGAACACTAACCTTAGGTACAGTAGCTTCAGCATATGCGTACAAAAGTTTAGCTCCGTGTCTTATTATTCCTCTGTGTTCTTGATCAGAGCCAGGAAGAAAACCTGGTACATCAATGAGTGTCACTATCGGTATGCTGAAGGCGTCACAGAAACGCACAAATCTTGCGGCTTTAACAGATGCGTCTATATCCAAAACTCCGGCAAGGTGATTTGGCTGTTGTGCAACTATGCCTACAGTTTTACCTTCCATTCTAGCGAATGCGACTATTATATTAGGGGCGAAGCCTTCGTGAACCTGTAAGAACGCCCCGTGGTCTACTATTTCCGCTATCAACTCATTCATATCGTAGGATTGCGATGAATCCTCAGGTACGATTTCCCTTAAAGTAGACGATATCCTGTCAGAAGGGTCTGTGGCGTTAAAGACAACAGCGTCATCCGCGTTATTTTGAGGCAGATAAGATAGAAGTTCTCTGACCTGGTGCAAGCAATCCCATTCGTTTTCATATGCGAAGTGGGCCACACCACTTTTCGAGTAATGAGTTGCTGCTCCTCCAAGATCTTCGTGACTGATTTCTTCTCCCGTAGCGGCTTTTATTACGTCAGGTCCAGTGATATACATTTGTCCGATGCCATTCACCATAAATATAAAGTCGGTTAGGGCAGGGGAGTAAACTGCTCCACCAGCGGCTGGGCCCATTATTACTGAAATCTGAGGTATTACTCCTGAGAATAGTGTGTTACGGAGGAATATCTCCCCGTATCCTGCGAGACTTGTGACTCCTTCTTGGATTCTGGCTCCACCAGAGTCGTTCAGTCCAACTATAGGAGCTCCGTTTTTTGCGGCTAAATCCATTATCTTAGCTATCTTTTCACCCACTACTTCGGACACGGATCCGCCCAATACTGTGAAATCTTGGGCAAATACAAATGTAAGTCTGCCGTTGACTTTTCCATATCCAATTACTACTGCATCGCCAAGGAACTGTTTCTCTGATAAACCCATTTCAGTAGATCTGTGCGTTACAAACGGATCTATTTCTTGGAAAGAGCCTTCGTCAAGCAGCGCTGCCACACGTTCTCTGGCAGTTAATTTACCTTTAGAATGTTGTTGATCTATACGTTCTTGACCCCCGCCTAGGGCAGCCCTTTCACGTAGTTTGCGAAGCTCTTCCAGTTTTTCGGAAGCTGCTCTTTTTGTAGCCATCTCTTAACCTAATCCTTTCTTCCAACAAGCATTGGATCGCCTGTGCGACCATCCGCGCAAATACTATCAGATAATTGTGATATCTGCAATGCTACAATAGCTATGGGTTAAGATCAAAACGAATATCATTTAGGGGCTTTTATGATATGACAGATTATATCTACAGGAGGATTATTAGATGATAAGAAAAGAAAGGTTATTAGAGACGTTGTTTGACCTGATCAGAATAGATAGCCCATCCGGGGAAGAGTCAAATATCATAGAAGAAGTAAAAACGAGACTGGAGTCTCTAGGAGTTCAATGTGAAATAGACAGTTATGGTAATCTTCTTGGCCATTCGGGATGCGATGACCCCTTACTGTTGTCTGCACATCTGGATACAGTTGAACCGGGACGCGGCATTCATCCCAGGGTGGATGGTTTGTATATAGTGTCGCAAGATACAACTATATTAGGGGCTGATTGTAAAGCGGGTGTAGCATCTGTAATTGAGGGGATTACTTCGTTAAAAGAAGACGGGGAAACTGGAATAGATTTTGAGATAGCTTTCACTAAAGAAGAAGAAATTGGATTGGTTGGTGCACGCAATTTGGATTATTCAAAGATAACCTCCAAAGAAGCAATAGTATTCGACGGAAGAGGTGCCGTTACTCAGATAACTTCTGCCAGTCCAACTCATATGCGTTTTGAAGTTAACGTTAAAGGCAGAGCAGCACATGCTGGAGTGGAACCCGAAAAAGGTGTTTCTGCTATTAAAATAGCATCTGACCTGATAAACAGGCTCCCTCAGGGACGAATAGATGATACTACTACGTTTAACACAGGTGTTTTGGAGGGTGGCAGTGTAACAAATGCGGTTCCAGAAGTGGCCTTGATTAAGGGAGAGTTTAGAAGTCAAAATCACGATACTATAGAAATGTTGCGTTCTAGAGTGAAAGATGTGGTGAATGAAACACAGTTAGAATTTCCGGATTCCAATATAGAATTAAATTTCGAGTTAGATTATGAGACATATTCCAGAACAGGCTTTGAGCCTAGCGTAGTAAGAGTGATAAATGCTCTTAAGGCCCTGGGGCTGAAACACAAGATGAGCCCCTCTGGAGGAGGGTCGGACGGTAACATATTTATCTCTCGTGGTATAGATTCCGCTGTAATAGGTACAGGATCATATAATGCCCACACAGAAAGAGAATATATAGTCATAAATGAATTATTGGATGTGGCTAGAGTCTGTGAGCAATTGTTGAGGAAATGAGTTCAGTTGAGATAAAACTTGTTTGAATGT
>CAZNWQ010000129.1:0-3040 GCA_964576965.1 uncultured Dehalococcoidia bacterium | reverse complement strand
TGATGTTGCCGGGGCTGATGTCGCCGGTGCAGATGTTGCTGGTGCAGATGTTGCAGGTGCTGAATCTCCGCCGCTGCAAGCAACCATGACAAATAAAGTTAAGCTAAGCGTAGTTGTTAAAAGTTTTCTTGATAACGACATCTTTTGTTTCCTTTTCTGATATATGAAATGCTAAGAAGTATCGATTCTATCACAATGTAAGATCAAGTTAAATAAAGACCTCTTGTTAAAAATATAACCAGAGCATTACCCTATCTAAGTAAATATAGCAGTGCAATAGAAGTCAGAAATCCGACATTCAATGATGATAGTAAGGAGGAAGAAATGGCAAACAAACTGGAAGGAAAAGTCGCTATCGTTACGGGCGGCAACAGCGGCATCGGCGAAGCCACCGGCAAGGTCCTGGCCGGCGAGGGTGCTAAAGTAGCACTGTTAGCCAGAAGACAAGACAAAGGTGAAGCTGTCCAAGCCGAGATTCGAGATGCGGGAGGAGATGCCACCTTCATTACCTGTGACGTAAGCGACCACGAGTCCGTCGAAACGGCCGTTGCACAGACCATCGAAAAATACGGCAGAGCGGATATTCTGGTCAATAACGCCGGTGGTGGAGCGCTTGGAGGTAAAGCAGGGGAACCACATCGGCTGGAGGATAACGAGACCTGGAACCGTGTCATCGGTGTAAACCTGACAGGCCCATTCTATATGACTCGGGCCGTGTGGCCGCATATGGTGTTGGGCGGCGGTGGAGTTATCACCAACATTTCGTCTGGTGCTGCAACCATGGGATTCACGACAAAGACTCTGGAAATGGGTAGCAAAAGTGGAGGATTCGACGTAGCTAGCTACTACACATCCAAAGCCGGCCTCGAAGGCCTGACCCGCGTCACTGCCAGTATGGGTGGGCCTGACAACATCAGGGTCAATGCCATCCGTCCTCAGCTAATCGTCGATAAGCAAGGCAATCATTGGCTCGAGGGTCTGCGCGAACTGTTACAAATCCTTGATGGTAAGATCCAAAGCGTGGACATCGCCAATGCTGTACTATTTCTCAGTTCTGAGGACGCCCGTTACATCAACGGCGTAACCTTAGAGGTTGGCGGGGGTTTCGTGTCCAAACTCTAAATAAATCATTGACATGACTAAACCCTCAGACTCAACCTGTATGCGCTCTCCACCAAAATGTCTGCGGAATCGGCTCCTATAGTGAGAGCTTCGTTAATCCGACTCTGCTCTCCTCATAGTGAATATTCCCAAGATGACTAAGACCAGACTATTAAGCATCCATAAAGGTATCACAATGTTTTCACCATTGGTTGATAAAAACTCAGGGCTCAAGATAGCAATAGAAGCAAACGTTACTAAGGAGACAACTGATAATAAACCCGATAGCCATTTAGGGAAAAGGTTGGTTCGTAAATATCCTATTCCAGTTATGAAATATCCAAGATACATAATAGACCAGGCTGTCATTCCAACCGTTTCTGCAATTAAGTCAGATTCGGCGCTTATTTTTGTACTGTTTATAGCATCTGCAACAAGTCCCATGGTCAAACCAACAACTATTATTAGTAATCCTGTATCAATGAAAGGATTTCTTGCAACATTCCTTGTCATCATAAAAGCTAGTGGAATAGTAACCAATGCATAAGCTGCAATTTTTTCTGTATGCACCTTACCTAGAAGTCCTGTTTCGCCTAGAACCATATAAATAGCGATTGAACCAATACCAGCAATTATAAAGAGTATTCCATTCATCATTTTAGCTGTCATAATTTACCTCCTCGATAACTTAAATGTACCACCCATTTCCTGGTTTGCAAATGCCGTACTATTTCTCTTCTAGCTTGATGTAGTAATATATATATATGCTTGTTAAGTTCTATTTTATTAGCATCGTTTTAATAGGTTTTAATTTACTATTTTGGTTTTTCTATACCAAAGGTAACGCTCGTAAAAGTATAGGTCTTACAGTTGCTACTATCGCGAGTATTGTTATAGCTTTGATTCTTTCTCTTTTGATGTAGTGCAACTTAAGAATAAACGTGTGTACACATTACGACTGGAGGCATCAATGCGTTCGGTGATATTTATACTGGTAATGCTAACAATAGTATCAGGATGCTCCTCAAATCCAGTCGCCAAAACTGCTACATGGACACCTCAGCCAACTTTGACGCCAGTTCATATCACGACTGATACAACTGAAACAGCGACGGTTTCTAGAGTCGTAGATGGAGACACATTCGATGTTCTGCTCGAATCTGATAAAACGGACAGGGTGCGTATATTAGGGATTGATACGCCTGAGACTTTTTCTTCAAATAAAGCAGATGAATACAATGGGATAACTGACATTGAATGTCTTGATCTATGGGGGGACAAAGCTACCATCTTTGCCAAAGATATCCTTGAAGACAAAGAGGTAAAATTAATTCCAGATGCCTTGTCCGATCGACGCGGATATTATGACCGTTTACTTTCATATATAGAAGTTGACGGTAAGGATTTTGGAGTACTGTTACTTGAAGGTGGATATGCGCGGGTTTATACAGAAGGAAAGAGTACCCGTAAAAACCATTATCTTTTAATAGAAGAACAGGCTAAATCAAAAAAACTGGGTTTGTGGGCCTGTGGTATGTCGTGTTTGAATATTTCATTTTCTGGTTTGCTCTTCTATAATCCATGGGGTTCGTTTCCTCTTCGGTTAACCACTACAGGTCTCTCTCTACCCGAACATAGAGAAATATTGTTGTAGTAAAATAGGTGTATGAAACTTATTAAACAGGTTTGGAATGGTGAGCGACCCTTATGGGAGATGTTTTGGGTATGGAGTGTTGTTGGCCTGTTTGTGTTTGGTCGCTTGGTCTGGTGGGCTATCGAATTCGAATACCCTCCCTGGTGGGTTCTAACAACAGTAAGCTACACATACTATGTGTTTGTTATGGTGGGTATGTGGAGAAGTTCAAGTAAACACGAAGGTTTTGTATTATTCAGGTTGGGGGCAAGGGTATTGGTACTGTTTTGGTTAATCCGTATGCTT
>CAZNWQ010000128.1:0-3085 GCA_964576965.1 uncultured Dehalococcoidia bacterium | reverse complement strand
ACTGGCATATTATAGTTTACGGTTGCTAACCCAGCCTCTCCACCAAATCCTCTGCCCTTAAATGCGTATAGCGTATCCAGGTGGATTTGTGTTTGTTTTAGGGGGCAAAAGGAACACGGTAGAATACCGTTAAACACACTAACGCAATCGCAAACTCTACAATAGTAGATTAAACCTACAATAATAGACTCGGCCCCTTACTTCACACGGCAGGGGCCGGAGGTTCAAATCCAGCCGCGCCCACCATTTCCCACTGCTTTTAGGACATTTTAACTGGCCCCTTTCTGCTCCGAATTTATCGTGTGCTGACAATTTGATGCTAGCCACCGCATCATGCAGATGATCTGGCATCAGGAGGAACGCCAACAGTATCCAGGTAGATATCGAACAGCCTATCCACTTGGTAGCCTCTAATCAAACTACTGCAGACGATTTACTTAAGAATTACTAGGGTCAGATTACATACTCAACCTATATCATCACGACAAAAATGTAAGCAGTCTTGCCGGATTCTTCTCGGTAATCTTTTTGATCTGATCCTGGGTGATTCCCTTTCTGCGCATCTTTTCAAAGTATACCTTTGGTAGGAAATCAATTGGCATACGTGGAGCAATCTCTGGGTCAGATTCTGTGAAAGCATGCTCTCCCCTCATTACTGACCAAAAAGTATCAAAACTAAGAAGAATTCTATCTTCGTACCCATGTTCAATTGCTTTTGCAATAAGCCCGATGGCGTAATCGTCATCCAGGCCACGCCACTCTGTACCAATGTTGTCACACTGAACGTAGCATCCACGGGCAAGTATCTCTAATAACTGTTCTTCAGAAGCAAAAAAAGTGTGACCAATTACAATACCGTCAGGGTCACCACCGTTCTCAACAAGCAATTGAAGGTGCTCTAAACCAATATTTGCATCAGCTATTTTCCAGTCTTCTGGATCGATATGGGTAGTAATCGGTACTCCTGTTTTTGCCTGAGCCTGCGCTGCCGCAGCGAACACCTTTTGCTCAAATATTCCCAGGTGCCAACCATTAATTTCTTCAGTAGTTGGTCGAAATTCAACATCGTCTTGGCCACTCGCTACTTTTATGATTCCACACCTAACATCGACCCCAAACATTCCCTCTTCAATATCCCTAACAAAAAATTCAGAAATTTCCTCTACGGTTTGGCGTCTCCAATGGTATGGGATACCCATACTTTGGCAAAAAAAGCCAGTAGCGGCCACAATGTTAATTCCAGACTGTCTTGATACTTCAACCATTACACGTGGCTGTCGACCCATATCGGGCGCAGTACAATCAACAAAAGTATTCAGGCCAAAAGATTCTCTAGCTGACTTAAAGTCCTCTACTACCGACGTGACGAGAGAATCAAAATCAAACATTGCACGGTGATCAAACTCAACTCCATTCCACCCATACATTGTGTGCTCATGTGGCAAGGTAAAGCCGACTTCGGCTGCTGAAATATCGCCTAACACTGTTCTAACTTTCTGCATGACTAATTCCCTGAAATGACTATGAAGTTAATTTAAAGTGCCGTAGTTGATTAAGAGACAAACAGCACATGATCGTGCAAAGAAAACATTGTCTAGAAATATTCATTGTGACTGTCCCAATATAGCAACACTCTCTACCTCAACAAGTGCATCTGGGTGTGGTAGCGCCTGAACACAAACCGAGCTGCTGGCAGCCACGTACCCTCTATTAAAAAGATCTTTCCTGACCTGAGCAATTTTTTGGAAGTCGCTGGGGTTCGTATAAAATGTAGTCAACTTGACTATATTATCCAAAGTACCTCCTAACTCTCCAAGAATACTCTCAATAATCTCGTATACGCGTATTGTTTGTTGGGTAGCATCACCCAGCCCAACAATCTCCCCCTTATTGTCGATTGGTATCTGTCCAGACAAGAAAAGTAACTCTTGATGTCTAACTGCATGAGCGATTCCTATCGATTCAAACGAGGGAATAGCTTTCGATTGAATGACTGTCGCTGTCATAATTTCCCCTTCATAATTTTAGGATTCAAACGCCAGGGCCTGCCTGGGATTTTCTTTAAGGATTGCTTCAAGTTGTATCTCTGTTACTCCTTTCGATCTCATTTTTGGAACTGCATTCTGTAGGATATGTGCATAACCAAAACCACCGTACTTTACAAGAGCATGCTTGAAGGCAATGTCGTGAGATACCAACAACCGATCCAGGAATCCTTCTGAGATTAAGTTCACTAAATTATCGATCCGCGTACCATCATTAGGCATATCCATATCGCCAAACGGATAATACGCAGACTCTAATCCAAACATATCAAACTCAAGGTAGGACCCCAACCGAGCAAAATCAAGCAAGGAATCAAGATCATGGTATGTCCGATCCAGATGACCCATTATCGTCCTTGCTGTATCGCCGCCAGCTTTATCAATCACTTCCAAAATCTCAAAAGGTGCTTGCGGGTCACGACCTGGATGTATAGTGAGAGCACAATTGGTTTCTTTTTGTGCCCTAGCTGCAGCTGATAGCACCTTACGCTCATCCTCGTGTAGAGGCCAAGAACAGCCGATCTCGCCAATAATTCCTGACTTGATACCCGTGTCGCCCACTCCTTGGACAATGTCGTTGGTCATTTCTTCAGCCAGGCTTTCTTCACTTCTCAATTTTAGGTCCGCTGGATGGGTACCAAACACATAGTACCCACTACCCATAACAATATTGAGCCCAGTGGCATCTGCAATTCGAAGTAACGAATCCGGATTTCTGCCGATATCGACTGGTGTAACCTCTACAAGAGTCGATCCACCAGCTTCTTTGAAAAGCGAGACCTCATCCACAACCAATTGCTCTTCATACAAACCTAGATTATCTAGATTATTTACATAATTTGCCCGAACCCATCCAAGATTTTCTAAAGTTACGTGACTATATGCCTTTTCAAAGTTTTTACGATCTTCAGGTTCTTGAAAGATCTTCTTCAACTCTATTCGGAGATGTTCGTGACACAATGTAATCCCCACTTCTTCCGAATCAATGTCACCCTTGACGGTTCTTATGATTGCCATTCTTTTACACCCCCAATTATATT
>CAZNWQ010000127.1:0-3104 GCA_964576965.1 uncultured Dehalococcoidia bacterium | reverse complement strand
CAAATACGTTGCCAATGTCTATAGACCAAAGATTGCTCATCACGATCCAGGCATGCGGGTCCTGTTTCAATTGGTCTTTAGTTTCCAAGTATTATAAACCGAATGTATATTTTGTTTTTCAATATCCAAATTTCTCGAGCGCCAACATAGTGTCTTGTATGAATTTGTCGGCCTCAAAATCTTCCATAGTAAACGGCTTGTTTTTGTTTATTGGAGATACAAGGTAACGCCACAGTGCCATACGGGCTTTTGTTACTGACGATTCATCCCTTGCTTGTATTATCACCGGTAGGTATTGACCGGTTAATCTTATTAGAAGTAGTTCTGATCCTTCTGGTTTAAATACGTCTGGCATGTTGGTATCTATCAATTTCTGCCACAAATCGCATTTCAAGATGTCGTCTTTCCGCAAAATACTTAACTTTACTCCTGCTGACTTAAATAAACTTTTAACTGTAGACGCCTGTCATCTATATGGTATATTAAGCAGGTTATCACGTTTGGCTAGATGTGCAAGACATTTTATTGTGATTGGGGAATATTATGGCAATAGATGAGAGTGTAGAAACAGCGATCTTAGCAGGAGGGTGCTTTTGGTGTTTGGAGGCTGTGTTCGAACAGCTAGAGGGTGTTTTGCATGTGGAGTCTGGATACATAGGAGGTCACGTTCCCTATCCCACATATGAGGAAGTTTGTGGTGGTAGAACAGGACATGCTGAGGCAGTCCGGGTCATTTTTAAACCAGAGATTTTATCGTATAAGGAACTACTTGCAATATTTTTTTCCATACACGATCCGACTACCCTAAACAGACAGGGCCCTGATACCGGACCTCAATACAGATCTGCCATATTTGTTAACACCGATGAACAAGAAAAAATGGCTGTACAGGTAATTGACAGTATACAAGAATCCGGCATTTGGTCTGGACTCCTAGTAACGGAAATTGATCATGCTACGGAATTCTATATAGCTGAGGGATATCACCAAGAATACTATAGAAAAAATGGCATTCAGCCCTATTGTCAGATCATAATTGATCCTAAAGTGGCGAAATTCCGAAAAGAATATAAAGCTAGATTGAAAGTCGAATACTCTGAAGCATAACAAGGTTCAGGGTGCAGCTCTAGAATATTGATTAGACCAAACAGATTGGTCATCAAGGTATTTTTGAGCCGATAAAGGCCAATATGGATTCCTTAGGAGTTCTCGTCCAATGAATATTGCATCGGCTTGACCATTGACTAGCACATCTTCCGCTTGCTGCGGGTTCGTTATAAGACCTACAGCACCAGTCATGATATTGGAACCAGATTTAATTTGGGAAGCGAATGGCACTTGATATCCGGGATACGGTTCCAATTTTTGGGAGGAAGAGTTACCGCCAGAAGAGCAGTCAATGAGATCAACTCCATGGGCTTTCAGTTGTACACTTAATAAAACAGAGTCTTCTATGTTCCACCCATCCTCAACATATTCGGTACTTGATATACGTACAAAAAGAGGAATGTCTTCTGGTATGGAGGACCTTACTTTGTCCACTATTTCTATAGGAAATCTGACCCTGTTTTCGAACGATCCTCCATAGGCATCATTCCTTTTATTTGATAATGGTGACATGAATTCGCATGCAAGATATCCGTGAGCAAAATGTAACTCTATTACCTTGATACCGGACTCTATGGATCTCTCTGCTGCACTGCCAAAATCTTGTACGATTTTCTCAATGTCATCTTGTGAAAGAGTATTCGGGGTAGAGTCATTCTCGGAAAATGGTATAGAACTTGGTCCTACTGTTTCCCATCCACCTTCAGGGGTACTTAGGAGACCTCCTCCATTCCACGGTCTATCGTGTGATGCTTTTCTTCCTGCATGTGCAAGTTGAATAGCGGGAGTTGACCCCTGTGATTCTATGAATTTAGCTATGGGTTTGAACGAATTTATGTGGTCGTCGGACCAAATGCCTAAGTCCCACGGAGATATTCGTCCCTCGGGAGAAACCGACGTAGCTTCAAACATTACTAAACCAGCACCGCCTACGGCTCTGCTGCCTAGGTGTACCATATGCCAGTTTGTGGGGTGACCGTCCATTTCCTCAGCAGAGTATTGGCACATAGGAGAAACAAAGACCCTGTTCTTAATAGTTTGCCCTCTGATGTCGATTGGAGTAAACAATTGGCTCATTTTTTATTCACCTTCAATAATAATTAAGAATATCTAGTTTATTAAAATTCTATTTTTTCTTAGGAGGTGCCCACGCCTCTCCTGGTTTTGTAGGATGTCTATACATGTGTCCAGAATTGATATCAGGGAAAACTATTTCATCTGCCTGACTTACTGCTGTTCTATATAACTCAATCAACGCTTGTTCCGATTCATATGCGAACGGGTCTCCTAGTTGTTGTTCTATTTCCCCTCCAGGTTCAGGTCTGTTTTCTAGTAACCAGTTCGTTGATTCTGTTAAAGCCTCTGGTATAGACACAACATCGCTATATCCCAACTCCAGTTTGATTTTTGAAATATCTAATTCAGATATAGGGCGGGATCTAGTTGAGCCACCTTTGTAAATTTTGATGGATAATTCAGGAGGCATTTCAACTAATTCGCCCGTGTAGTTAAGCAATGAACCGATAAATTCTACTATTTGCCGTTGCGAGAATTGTGTTTCTTCGCCAACATTATATATCTGCCCTGCGGATTCTTTAGGTTTGTCCACTCCTAGTAAGACTGAATGCCCTGCGTTTTTCCCGAACGACCTACGGCCGAAACTTCTGCCATTTGAAACCACTATATTTGGTCTTTTGTCTACCATTCTTCTTATAATGCTCCATTCTGGATTAGCAGGGGCATTTGGGCCGTAGATTTGAGGGTAACGGAAAATAGTCGCATTGTAATGACCCTCATTATGGGCCTGCAGCACAGCTTGTTCAGTTACCCATATCATATAAGGTAGCTTTGGGCCATTTGGATCTGTAGAAATTGGACTGTCTTCGGTTATTGATATAGGAGCGCCCATAGGTCCCCATTCTTGTGAATCTCTTGGTGAGTAAATCATGCTACCGCTTACAGTTATTAATCTGTCTGTTTTACCCTTCATTACATCA
>CAZNWQ010000126.1:0-3252 GCA_964576965.1 uncultured Dehalococcoidia bacterium | reverse complement strand
CACGGCGAAGTGCCCATTCGAATGCATTCTTCGCGGGTTTTGGTAAGACTAAACGAATTGCTCTTTTCGATACACTTATAGATCAATTGACTACTTCTGAGATCGTGTCTGTGATAGCACATGAAGTAGGGCATAACAAAAAGAGACATATAATTTCCGGCGTAGTACTAGGAATATTACAGACTGGAATATTTTGCTTTCTTCTTTCACTCTTCATAGAGAATAATGAGTTATTTGATGCGTTCTTTATGGAGGAGACGTCTATTTATGCCAGTCTGCTGTTTTTTGGTCTCTTGATTACACCGATTAACCTGATTGTTGGGCCAGTGATGGCAGCCATTTCCCGAAAACACGAATATGAAGCTGATAATTGGGCAGTGGAAACAACAGAGGACAGGAACAATCTAATTGAAGGGTTGAAGAAATTGGCTGAGAAGAATTTGTCTAATCTTTCACCGCATCCGTTTTTTGTTATATTAAACTATTCCCACCCACCCTTATTGGATAGAATAAATACTATCAGGGAGACAGGTTAAAGACCGAGCTTTTTCATTAACTCTGAGTCACTTGGTTCGCTGAGAGAAGAACCGTCAGGGAAAACAATTGTGGGTACCACATTTCGCCCGTTGTTAATGGATTTGACCAGTTCCTGAAATTCTGGATTGTCGTCTATATCGGTCCAGTTATAGGCAACAGAATACTTGTCCATTAGCCTTTTTGATCTAGAACAATCTCCACACCAACGAGTTCCGTAGATTTCTATCATATTTGTTTAATCCAGTTTCAAATTAGTATTCGCCTAATAAATACTATCGACGAGGCATAATATATACGATTTAGTGGATACAAATCAATGCTGTTTTTCAAGCGCCGTATTGGATCTTGCATTGAAGTTGCCTTGACAGGGATCTGATAATATAATGATCTAAGTTGATTATATTTCTGTGGTCTTGATATATAGTCATATAAAACTTGTTGGTTATGTCACCCTGTATTTCAGGTATTCGGAAATGCGAATAACTAAGTGGAGGTATCTGCTATGCCAGGTAAGTTCTCAGGCAAATTGGACTTTGCACATATAAGTGATTTAGATAAAACAAAAGCCGAAAAAGTAGATGTGTTGGTTGTTGGTGCTGGATTTGCAGGGATGTACATTCTAAAAATGCTCAAAGATGCAGGATACAATGTTCTTGTAGTGGAGGAAGCAGACGGAGTTGGGGGTACGTGGTATTGGAACAGATATCCTGGTGCCAGATGTGACGTTCCAAGCCTAGAATATTCTTATGGCTTTTCAGACGAACTGCAACAAGAATGGGAATGGTCCAGTAAATATTCTACCCAGCCAGAAATATTAGAGTACGCAAATCACGTTGCAGATAGATTTGATTTAAAAAGATACATAAGATTTGGACAGAGAGTCATGTCGGCTACCTACTTAGAAGAAACCAAGAATTGGTATGTAGTCACTAGTTCAGGTAATCAATTCGAATCAAAATATTGCATTATGGCTACCGGTTCCATTTCTGCAATAAACAAACCGAAATTTGCAGGATTGGATTCTTTCAAGGGTGATTGGTATTTAACGGGAAGATGGCCACACGAAAACGTTGATCTTTCCGGTAAGTCAGTGGGCATAGTTGGTACTGGTTCATCAGGTGTTCAGACCATACCTATGCTTGCTCAAAAAGCCAAGCATCTCACGGTGTTTCAGCGAACAGCTAATTACAGCATACCTGCTAGAAACAGACCGTTGGATCCCGAAGAAGTTAAAGAAATCAAAAACAACTACGGTACAGTTAGGGACAGACAAAGAGATACCAGAGCCGGAATAATGGTTAGAATAGAGAATGACTTTGATAATTACATAACCGTAAACCCCGGAATGAAGAGTGCTTTAGAAGTATCCGAGGAGGAACGTACCAAAGAGTATCAAGAAAGATGGGAAAAAGGATTTCACGGCTTTCTTGCTGGGTATACAGATATAGGTCTTAATGAAGACGCAAATGAGACGGCAGCAGAATTCGTTAGATCTAAGATAAAGGAAACAGTTAAGGATCCTGTAACTGCAGAAATTCTTTCTCCCAAAAACGCAATTGGTTGTAAACGGTTATGTGCGGACACTAATTATTTCGAAACATACAACAGAGATAACGTATCATTAATAGACTTGAATGAAACTCCTATCGAAACTCTTGTCCCGGAAGGAATAAAGACTTCGGACAAGGTTTTTGAATTAGATGTAGTAGTTTTTGCTACAGGCTTTGATGCTCTAACGGGTGCATTAACCTCTATAGATATATCTGGCAGACAAGGCAGAAAACTTGCAGATAAATGGTCAGACGGACCCAGATCGTTCTTGGGTTTAGCTGTAGAAGGATTTCCAAATTTGTTTACTATAACTGGTCCTGGCAGTCCTGCTGTTTTAGGTAATGTTTTGATGGCAATAGAACAGCATGTTGAATGGGTTTTCCAGTGTATAGATGATATGGAATCTTCAGGAAAAACCGAAATAGAAGCAGACATGGTTTCTGAGGATGAATGGATGGATCACGTTGAGGATCTGGCCAGTGAAACTCTTAGGTATAGTTGTAACTCGTGGTATGTAGGCGCTAATGTACCTGGCAAAAAGAGAGTCTTCATGCCTTATACCGGTGGTTATGATGTGTATCGAAAGAGATGCAAGGATATTGCTGACCACGGTTACACCGGGTTCACATTACGCTAATTTGGTTTAGTTTTAACTCCTATTATTTTACCTTGGCGACTCCGCAATTTTCTCTTGGAGGTTGATATGAACTTGACTGGAAAAACAGCTGTTGTTACAGGTGCAGGCAGTGGTATCGGTGCCGGAATATGTCAGGTTTTATTCAGACATGGTGCTAATGTAGCGTTAATAGATATCGACGAATCCAGATGTCAGAAAATAGCCGATGAATTACCGGAAAATGATGGTCGTACAAGTGTTCACAAAGCCGATGTTCGTTCTGTTGAAGATATCCAAAACGTTGCAAATGAAGTTATAAATTTTTGGGGTAAGGTTCCCAGTAACCTCGATGTTCCTCCATGTCCTTGTCGAAAATCCCTTCAGCCATTAAGTGAGCGACACTTGCGATTGAAAAGGCTGTGGCTTTTTGCATGGCTGAAAATTTATTGTCAGACCTAATTGCTTTTTCTTGCTTCCAAGTTTTACATCCACTTTTTACTTCTGCTAAAATGAAAACTTCATCTCTATCCACAAAGCCGCACCCTTTA
>CAZNWQ010000125.1:0-3324 GCA_964576965.1 uncultured Dehalococcoidia bacterium | reverse complement strand
TGAGGAAGCCAAGAATTTTGCGGATAAAGACGATATAATATTGGTAACAGGATCTTTATTCGTAGCAGCAGAAGCTAGAGAATTTGTAAAGAATATATCGCCAGAGATATATTAGATAATAAAAGTACTGGAAGGGACTATAAAATATGTTAGGCAGAAAACGCGTAGTAATAACAGGTATGGGAGCAGTAACCCCCTTAGGTAAATCCGTTGGGGAATTTTGGGAAGGTTTAGTTTCTGGTCGCTCAGGTATAGGGCCTATAACTCTATGCGATCCTTCTCCTTATCCTTGTCAAATAGCAGGTGAAGTCCCAAATTTTGATCCAGGGGAATACATTAACCCCAAAGAAGCTCGTAGATTAGCCAGATTCAGTCAACTGTCTATAGCTGCAAGTACTATGGCAGTCAAAGACGCTAATCTTAATCTTGAAAAAGAAGATTTATCAATGATGGGAGTACTATTAGGGAACGGTGCAGGTGGATTAGATACTACTCAAATTGCCTGTCTAGATATGCAAGAAAAAGGTGCCATGAAAATAAATCCATTCTTCATACCAATGATGTTGCCTAATATGGCTGCAGCAAATGTGGCCAGGGTATTTGGAGCAAAGGGTTACAACTCAACCGTTATAACAGCATGCGCAGCCTCCAACCAAGCCATCGGAGAGGCATTAGAAGTTATAAGGAGGGGGGCCGCGGACGTTGTTTTAGCAGGTGGAGTAGAAGCCAGTATCAGCGAGATAGGTTTGTCAGGATTTTGTATATTAAGAGCTCTAACCAACTCAAATGAAGAACCACAAAAGGCAAGCAGACCTTTCGATGCAGGAAGAGACGGATTCGTTCCTGCAGAGGGAAGCGCCATAGTTGTTTTGGAAAGTTTTGACCACGCTATTAAACGTGGTGCTCCGATATTAGCTGAATTAATTGGATATGGTTCATCCTGTGATGCATTTCATGCAGTACAACCAGATGACACAGGTGAAGGGGCTGCCCGTGCTATCAGGTGGGCTTTGAGAGACGCCGCTATTGATGTAAATCAAGTTGATTACATTAACGCTCATGGAACATCAACTCCTTTGAATGATGCCGCAGAGACGATGGCAATAAAGAATGTTTTTGGGGAAACGGCATACAGCGTGCCTGTTAGCTCTACAAAATCTATGACTGGTCACGCTATGGGTGGTGCAGGGGCACTGGAAGCAGTGGCATGTGTGAAAGCCATACAGGAAGGAATAATCCCTCCAACTATAAACCACGAGACACCGGATCCGGCATGTGATTTAGACTACGTACCCAACATAGCCAGAGAGAAAGATGTGAACATAGTACTCTCCAATAGTTTTGGATTCGGTGGACAAAATACTTGCATAGTTTTTAAGAAGTTCTCTGAATGAAAACTACCGCAACTCTATAGACAAATCATATATCTCGGTTGGAGAGAAAAATGTCCTTCTTTGGTTGATGAACATCTCTTGTTCTGAATCATATTCACCGTCATAGGATTCTTGAACTCTGTCATATATGCGTTTTACAACCCTGCTGGTTGTACTATAACTTCCCCATTCCCCAGTAACCTCTCTAACTTGGTTATTCAATACTGCAACAATACCATCCATTCCAGACAGAGCACCAATTACACTATGATCATATGCCTGATCTCCCACTAAATCTGCATCAAATGCAAGATAAATCGATCCTCCTTCGGCTTGCTCTGATCTTCGCATACCAGTCTGATGGAGACCTGCCTGAGTTGAAAATACATCCCCAATGATCGGCTGTTTGTCTGGAATAGGAATAACTTCCCTGCTAAGTAGATCACGTATGCTGCCTAGAACTTTAAGGTTTAGACCTGGGTCACCATACATACGAGAATAAGCAGCTACTATTTGTTCCAAGGAAGTGTTGCCTGTACGTTCACCTAAGCCAGCAAAAGATACATTTACTCTCTTACAGCCATATCGATATGCAGCCATACTATTGGCAGTAGCTAAACCAAAGTCATTATGCCCATGAAACTCTAGTTCCGCACCAGTTTCATTTATAATAGTACTAATTAGTTTTGGAATACCGAATGGTAAAGAAACATAAGGATCTGGAGATCCCCATCCGATAGTGTCACAAATACGGAATTTAGCCCACCCATTCGTTTCTTTTAGAACTCTTTGAATAAATGGGATAACGAAGCCGTATATATCTCCCTTTGTTGTGTCTTCCAGGTGTATTCTGGGCCTAATGTCATTTTCGCAGGCAGTCATTATAGGAGCCATGTATCTATCCGCCGTATCTGCTTTACTCTTATGACCCAACTTATCAAATATGTGATGATCTGAAGATGATGCCAACATGCCAGTTTCTTTTATCCTACCGTTGGATATATCGGTCAACATCTTTATGTCCTTTGGCAAAGCTCTAGTCCAAGTGGTAATTTCCGGAAACTTATGACCTCTATCCAAAAGTTTTTCTAAAGCCCAAATATCTCTTTTCTGGTATATGAAAACTTCAATCTGCTCAATACAGCCAGTCCCATTATCCAAATCGTGCAACATATCATAAAAGGCTAGTCTTGTTTCGGCTGGAAAAAGAGCAAAATGAGGGTCTTGCGCTCCATCTCTCAGAGTAGTGTCAGTAATTAATTTTGGATGAGAAGAATCCGTGGACTCAGGTACAGATGCAGCAACTTTATCCAGAGAAAGAGGTGGAAATTTGCCACCGTAATTGTAATATACCCTATCTCCATTTATCTGATTACTACTCATTTCAAACTCCTCATATTCCTGATAACTTTAACACATCTTGTTTGGTCAATCTTCTTCCAAGGTAGATGTATCTCCTTCAGGTAAGCCCAGCTCTCTTGCTTTCAACAATCTTCTCATTATCTTCCCACTCCGTGTTTTCGGGAGTGAATCTAAGAATTCTATTTCCCTTGGAGCCACTCCGGCGGCCAATTTAGATCTTACAAAACCCATTATTTCGTTCCTAAGCTTGTCAGTTCTCTCAAATCCGTCATGCAAGGAAACAAAAGCTTTAACTATTTCGAAAGCAACTGGATCCGGTTTCCCGATAACTCCGGCTTCTGCTACAGCCGGATGTTCAATTAAAGCACTCTCAACTTCGAACGGACCCACCAAATGTCCTGCTGTATTAATCACATCGTCTGCTCTACCGACAAACCAAAAATAACCATCACTATCCATGCGTGCTCTATCGCCAGTCAAATACCAACCATTCTTGAATTTTGAATCATACATTTCCTGATTTTTCCAATAAGTGCGGAACATAGAAGGCCATCCGGGTTTTACAGCTAGGTCTCCCTCTGTTCCCGGT
>CAZNWQ010000124.1:0-3332 GCA_964576965.1 uncultured Dehalococcoidia bacterium | reverse complement strand
GGATTGGAACGGTGTGCTGTGATAATGCAACAAAAAGACAATATCTACGAAACGGATTTGTTTTATCCGATAGTGGAACGAATATGTAATTTGACTGGTAAGGACTATGGGGCCAATATAGATGTTGATCAAGCAATAAGAATAGTCGCCGAACATTGTAGAAGTGCTGTATTCCTGATTAGTGACGGGGTAGTGCCTAGTAATGAGGGACGTGGTTATGTTCTTAGGAGACTGATACGGAGATCTGTTAGATATGCCAACAAGTTGGGTGTGGCATTATTTACCGATAAAAGCATTTTTTCTACTCGGGAAAAAGTATCTCCCATCGTAGATGTTGACAACAATAGTTTCATTGTTCAGTTAGCTAGTTTTGTAATTGAGCTCAACCGGAATGTCTATCCAGACCTTTTGGATAGAAAGAGCTTTGTATTGAGAGTATTAAACACTGAAGAAGAACGATTTGTACAAGTTTTTGATCAGGGTAATGACATTCTTGGAGAGTTAGTCGACTATCGCAACACTGTTGCTGATGTCCAAGACGATATTGTATCTCTAAATCAGTCTCTACCTCGTGTAGAAACGGCAGGAGGGTCAATAGCTAAGGATGAACTTGAAAAACAGATTTCAACCAGTTCAAATATAAAAGTTACCTTGGCAAAATGGTCCAGTAAGATATCTGGTTCTGAAGCCTTTATCATGTACGATACATACGGCTTCCCTCCTGAACTGACGGAAGAAATCTCTAGAGAAAATGGTTTAGATGGTATAGATTATCCTGATTTTACCAATAATATGGAAAACCAAAGGAATAAAGCCAGGTCAGCATCCTCGAGATTTCAAGGTAATTTCGACAAAAATAGGATCTATCAACAACTTGATAGTATAGAAACTTCATTCATTGGATATGAAAGCTTTGGGAGTGAATCAGAAGTTCTAGCTATTATAGTTAACGAGAACATAGTTGATAATGTCTTTGAAGGGGACGAATTGGAATTGATAATCAAAGAAACGCCTTTTTATCCTGAAATGGGAGGACAGCAGGGAGATACGGGATTTATTTATAATGATACAGTTTCTCTACGGGTTGTAGACACTCAGACACCTTTGGCGGGTTTGATAGTCCAAAAATGTCTGGTGGTATCGGGTAATTTAGATGTCGGGTCAAATGTTAAGTCTTCGGTGGATAATGTGCGACGTCAGGATACGGCGAGGAATCATAGTGCCACTCACATGTTACATGCCGCTCTCCGGGAAGTCTTGGGGTCACATGTTAGGCAGCAAGGATCCCTCGTTACTGCCGACAGATTGAGATTCGACTTTACTCATATGAGTTCACTGACGGAGGAAGAACTCTTGCAAGTGCAGAAGATTACTAATCAAAAAATACGAGAGAATTTGCCAGTTTCTTCCGAAACAACTAGCTACCAAGATGCAATAAATAAGGGAGCACTGGCATTTTTTGGTGACAAATACGGCAATGATGTTAGGGTGGTATCAATTGATTCTGGCAACGACGGAACATTTAGTCTGGAAGTTTGTGGCGGCACACATGTGAGACATACAGGAGAGATAGGTTACTGTCACATTGTATCGGAGGCCGGTATCGGATCAGGAATAAGACGCATAGAGGCTCTAACAGGCAGAGCAGCTGAAGACGCTATGTTAGGTCAAAAAAGGATTATAGAAGCTGTGTCGAAGAGAATACAGTCAGCCCCACAAGAAATAGTTAACAGATTGGATGATTTTGTCTCTACATTTCAATCTACCGGCAGAAGAATCAACGAACTGGAGAGACAACTCCTGAAAAATGATTTGAGTGATCTAGCTAGAACGATCATAGGGGAATCCACACTAATAAAAGGAGAACTTGTAGTCTCCTCCGCTGATTTACTTCGAGAGGCGGGTGACTGGATAAAGAATGAAATAGACAGCGGTATTATTGTTTTAGGTGCTATTTTAAATGACAGACCATCTCTATTAGTAATGGCTACCCAAGATCTAGTTAGTAAAGGTTTTAATTCAGGTGATGTGATTAAGGAAGCTGCCACAATAGTGGGAGGCGGTGGTGGCGGTCGGCCTGATATAGCACAGGCCGGTGGGAAACAACCAGAGAAACTAAAAGCAGCACTCGATTACGCAGAAGAGAAGATATCGTTATGGCTCAAGACTCTGTAAGACTTCTTGGTTTGGATGTTGGAGAAAAACGGATAGGCGTCGCTGTAGCATATCCGGACGGTATAGTAGTCCGGCCACTTGTTGCTATTAACAGATCTTCTGTATCTGATGATATAGATAAAATTGTTCTTCTCATAGGCGAATACAACGTTGAGTTGGTAGTAGTTGGATTACCAATTAGTTTGAGCGGTAAATTGAGTCATCAGGCAAAGTTAGTCAAAGAATTTACTAGATGTTTAACTGATGCCTCACCTGTTCGAATTAAATCACACGATGAAAGATTTTCAACCGTAGAAGCAAATAGATTGTTAGTTGATGCGGGTCAGAAGCCTTCCAGGAACAAAGGTCTTTTGGATTCCGCCTCTGCTGCAGTGATACTCCAGTCATACATAGAGTCTAAGAGATTCAGAGGTTAACAATTATTGATGGTAGATTGATTATGCTGGTATACTCCAGTGAAATTAAATCTGTTAGCGAGTTCTTGATTAATGATAAAGACGATTTTTCTGCTAGGACATCCGGTGGGCCACTCTATTTCACCAATATTTCAACAAGTTGCCCTGGATTATCATAATCTACCAATGGTTTATAAATCGATCGATGTTTTCCCGGACAAATTGGAGGAAACCATAGATTTTTTAAGACAGCAAGATTTTGTCGGGGCTAATGTTACTGTACCTCATAAAGAAACAGTTTTTGATTTGTTAGATGAAGTGGATGACACTGCGAAAGTTGTTGGTGCTGTTAATACTATTGAA
Source organism: uncultured Dehalococcoidia bacterium (assembly GCA_964576965.1). GTDB lineage: Bacteria > Chloroflexota > Dehalococcoidia > Lucifugimonadales > UBA2985 > VFHP01. Next base: position 399 of record CAZNWQ010000124.1, on the reverse strand, counting down.
AACCAATCTGGTAAACTTATTGGACATAATACAGATGTAGATGGGTTTATCATGTCTTTAGAAAAAAAGTCCACACTTAACCCATCTGGGAAAACGTGTGTAGTGATTGGAGCAGGTGGAAGCGCAAGAGCTGTCATCACAGGGTTACTCCGTGTTGGAGTAGCCCACATAACAATATTCAACCGAACATTTTCCAGAGCAACAAATCTCGCGAATACGTTGAACCCTGAAGGACACAAAATACAAGCTATTGATATGCAGGAAACTGATCTCTTCAAAAGGCTTGTAGAACAAGCTGATTTGATAGTTAATTGTACATCAATAGGTATGAAAGGCGGACCCAGTCCTGAAAAAACACCTGTACCTGTAGATATTATATCTGCGAAATCTTTGATCACA
>CAZNWQ010000123.1:0-3342 GCA_964576965.1 uncultured Dehalococcoidia bacterium | reverse complement strand
GAGTCTTACCCATAATGCTACCAGCAAACATTATGGTTGCCCCGAATTCAGAAAGTGCTCTAGCCCAAGATAAAGCCAATCCTCCCAACAAAGCCTGCCAAGTGAGCGGAAGAGAAATACGCCAAAAAGTCTCCATTGGAGGAGAGCCCAGCGTCTGTGCTATATCTTCATAAGTACTTGGCACACTTTGAAAGCCTATTCGTGCAGCTCTTACATAGAAAGGCGCTGAGACAAAAATCTGCGCAAAAATCACAGCGACTGTGGTGAATGGTAATCTAATCCCAATACCAGCCAGAAACTGTCCTATTATCCCGTTATTACCAAATGCCATAAGAAGTGCTATACCTGCTACTACTGGAGGAAGTACTATTGGCAACTCTATTAGGATGTCCACAATACGGAATATTCCTTTTCTGTTGTGGGCTAAAACATATCCAACTGGAGTGCCTACAATAACTATGATAAACATGCTAATTGCACTGGTATAAAGTGACAAATACAAAGCTTTATAGACCATCGGATTGCTAAGGCTTACAAAAAAATCTTCGTCGGATATAGCAGTATATAGAAGTGCCAGTAGCGGAACCCCGATGAAAGAAATGTAAAGAAAAGTCGCAATGGATCCTGAAACCCTAAAGCTATTCCATATATCAGAGTTAAAATATTTATTCATTTGATACCTGTTTCGAAGCCATGTTTTAAGAATAATTCTTGCCCACTGTCAGACAAAACAAATTCCATAAATTTAGAAGCCGCTGATTTTCCAGATCCGCCAGTTACAACTGCCATGGGGTAATGTATCTCTGGCATATATATATCAGGTATGTGTATAACATTTATCCTATCCCTATTAGTATCCGTTACGTCAGTTATATACACCAAACCCGCATCGGCTTCGTTCAACAAAATCTTCGCTACTACCTGACGAACATTAATTTCTTCAGAAACAACATTTTCAATAACCCTATCATAAAACCCTTCTCCATACAGACCAGATTCTTCCATCATCAACAAGGTTTTTCTAGAATAATTGCCAGATGGTACGACTTCCCCTGATAAAACCAGACTCACATCTTCATTACCAATGTCCTCTATTTTTCCGATCTTGTTGTTATCATACGGAGTTATCAACACTAATTTGTTTTTTGCGAAAACGGTGTAATCGTCTATGAAACCATTATCATAAGCCACTTTTATTTGACTCTCACTAGCAGCCGCAAAAATATCAGCATTGGCACCGTGAAGTAACTGTGCATTCAATGTCGATGTTCCAGCAAAATTGAAAACTATGTCATAGCCTGAGTTATTCGCCATGAATAATTCGCCTATAGCAGTAAATGAGTCTGTCAAAGAAGATGCGGCAAACACCGTCACTGTAGGAGAACTCTTGTCAGCAGTGCTGCTGTATATTAAGTTCATAATTGCTCCTAATATAAAGATCGTCAGCAATATATAAAGAGATAGTATCTTTTTGGATTTCTTTAATAACATCTTAGTTGACGAACACCATCGAACTTAGTCAGCATTGCAAGTCACCTCGCATGTATAGAGCCCGTATCGTATCATGTTGACGATAACCTTGCCAATTTATATACTCTAGTACAATATTTAAGCAAGAGGTCATGTCCATATACATCTAGCGCGTGCTGCGAGCTATAATCTAATGAAAATTGCCATACCAAAAGAAATAATGCATGAAGAGACTAGGGTATCCCTGGTACCAGATTCTGTCGCAAAATTACTGTCACAAAACAACGAGGTTATAATTGAAACTGGTGCGGGCGAGCAAGCAACTTTCTCTGATAAATCATATTTAGATGCTGGGGCAACTGTGGCTAAAAGTTTTGAAGAACTAATTGGCGAATCTGATATTGTAGTGAAAATACATCCACCTAACATGGATAAGCGTTTGGGTCGTATGGAAATTGATTTGTTGAAAAATGGTTCGTGCCTCATAGGTCTCCTACAACCCCTATCAAATACAGATTTGATAGAAACACTAAGAACCAAAAACATCACCAGTTTTAGTCTGGATGCCATACCTCGTATAGCCAGAGCACAAAGCATGGACGTGCTTTCATCAATGAGTTCCCTAGCTGGATATAAATCCGCTATCATGGCAGCCAACACCCTAGAAAAATATTTCCCTATGATGATGACGGCAGCCGGGACATACGCTCCGGCGAAGGGCCTCGTATTGGGTGCAGGAGTGGCTGGATTACAGGCAATAGCTACTTGCAAGAGACTAGGAGCTGTCATGCAAGCATTTGACGTTAGGCCAGTAGTAAAAGAACAGGTTGAGAGCGTAGGTGCAACTTTCGTAGGATTAACTGAAGAAGAGAATATGGAAGACACTGGCGGATATGCCAAGGAAATGACAGAAGAGTCACAGAATAAAGAGCGGGATTTAATCCAATACTACGCCAAAGACGCAGATTTTGTAATCACTACTGCTTTAATACCTGGAAGACCCGCTCCCAGATTAATAACCAAAGAAATGATTCAAGCGATGAAACCCGGATCGGTTATTATTGACATGGCTGCTGAATCTGGTGGAAATTGCGCACTAACCAAACCTGGTGAAAAGGTAATGGAAAATGGAGTGACAATATTGGGACCTCTCAATTTACCCAGCACAATGCCAATCCATGCCAGTCAAATGTATTCAAAAAATGTTGTGAATTTACTGGAACATATAATGAATGATGGAGAACTCGTGTTGGATTTAAACGATGTTATAACCTCGGGCTGTTGTATCACACATAAAGGTGAGTTGGTCAACTAATCACCTGAATTCTGTATTATTATGGATACTGGAGGTACAGTTATTACTATTATGAGGGTCAAAATATGATAGAGGGACTACTGGTATCATTATTTATATTTGTCTTGGCTATATTCTTGGGATTTGAAGTCATAAGTAAGGTGCCTTCCATACTGCACACCCCTCTGATGTCTGGATCAAATGCAATTTCCGGAATAGTGCTGATAGGAGCATTGATTGTTGTGGTAAGAACCGATGAAATGCTGGGTACCGTAGTGGGCATTGGAGCTGTGGCACTAGCCACGATAAATGTAGTAGGTGGATTCATGGTCACTGACAGGATGCTTCAAATGTTTAAGAAAGGTCCTAACGAAAACAACCCATGACTCTGCTTGAGATAGTTAACATATCATATCTTGTTTCGGCTGTATTGTTTATAGTCGGCCTGAAAAGACTGAGTTCTCCAGCAACGGCTAGGTCCGGAAACTTGTTGGCAGCCTCCGCTATGTTACTTGCGGTGGTAGTCACACTGCTAGACAGAGAGGTCTTGGACTATATACAAATATTGTCGGGAGTTG
>CAZNWQ010000122.1:0-3360 GCA_964576965.1 uncultured Dehalococcoidia bacterium | reverse complement strand
AGGGTACTCCCCTCTTCAGGCAAATTAAGTGTATTTTCAACGTTCTTTGGCTTTTGTCCTAAATATAATGGTGGCAATGCAGATCTAAACGCCATTTGCATAGACTTCCTATGATTGATGTCGAGTTGTGATAAAACAGAACCACCTTCCAATGCCTCCTCCAATTCCTCACGACGATAATAAAATATGTCGTTGTTATCCTCTAAGACACCTCTGTTTTTCATGAACAATCCTATGTTCAACCACCTCAATCTAGAAGATGCGACACATTGTTGATCACACAACAGATTATGATCTTCCACATTGGATAATAGATGCTGAGCAATTTCCATAAGGCGGATTAACTCTAATATTTCGGGGTTTCCTTGAGCTTTCAACCGAAGTTCTGACTCCAACAATAGCCGTTTCTCTTTCTGAGTATTACTGGCCTGAATAGGACTCTTGGCATCATCTAGATTAGAATATGCGTTTATCATTGAAATCGGTATATGGGAACCTTCTCTCCAAGTGGGTAAATCTTGTAATCCGTTATTGGACGTGCACCCAAATTTTTCGATCATAAAATCAAAGTTTCTTTTAAACTCTATGCCTCTTGCTATATCAAAGTGGTGGCTCTCTAATTGTAGAAATATCTGACTAATATCTTGTAATCCCATAAGCGACTCATCCCCTCGTATTATCCTGCCGAGGTTCCATAAAGTAGATGCCCGATCCAAGGACAAATTTGGAAATCCTTGCAGCAGAGCCATTCCATCAGATCTTCTTTCTTCACCAAAAATATCGACCAATTTATCCAAGAATCTGGTCGCTGCCATCCTGCCAGGGCCCACTGAAGTCCTATGTATACCTCGGAATACTCTCGCATATTCTTGATCATGAGACTTCAAGGTTTCCTTCCAGCATCCATCACTCACTGTCGTGGGATCGAAATTTTCCAACATATCAACTAACTTGTCCATTTCTGGAAGCCAGTCCTCTCTCCATTTTTCCATATCTTCTGCAGATTCAGGATTAGTCACCTGTAGAAGAGGATTAACAACATCTTCTGGAGGGATTTCCCGAGCATAATTGAATCCATTTATGTTAATAGTTGTTGGAGGTGTATCAGGATTTTGCTCCGGTGCCAAAGCCGCTAGAGGACTAGCACTCGCTATCAATGGAGGATGAGATGCAGGATTATGTTCGTCCTGCAACATCCAACAATAGTCTTCATAATTTTTTTCAGGAAGAACAAATTCAACTATATTCTGCATAAATATCACCAATCACCAAGTTCAGGACTTCTAGACTATAATTATTATACATGCTAACAATACAATTAAACTCTACGGTCTGGTAAGATATTTAACAAGTTTTACTTGTACATACGATAGTAATACATATCCAATTCAGCTTCTTCGTGGAATCACTTGCATGAACATACTATGGCTGGGCGGAAAGCAATCAAATAACAGTAGTTTAGTGGGCTCAAAAGCTGCAAACCTTAGCAGCCTTTTAAACAATTACAATGTTCCTATGGGTTTCATAATCCCAAAAAACTATTTCCTCGAATCAACGTCCTACGGTCGCAATATCACTGAAGACAAGCAGATTTCTGAAGCCTACAAAAAACTGTCTTCATTGGTAGATACAAGAACTCTTGGCGTAGCTGTCCGATCGTCATCACTAGACGAAGATGGAACCTCCAATTCATTTGCAGGTCAACACGATACTTTTTTGAATGTAAAAGGTGAATCTGACGTATTTAAAGCGATAATCGAATGCAGTTTTTCATCTTCCACATTAAGAGCCTCCAAGTATAGGGAAATGCTTGATCTAGAAAACAACAATGCACAGATACCGGTAATAGTTCAACAAATGATTCCTTCAGAAATATCTGGAGTCGCATTTAGTTCTAACCCAATTACCAAAAATAATAACGAAATTTTTATTAGCACCAGTTGGGGCCTAGGAGAAAGTATAGTTGATGGAATTGTCACACCCGACAATCATATAGTTGATAAAGGAGATGGGAGTATAAAACTATCTGAAATAAACCACAAAGATATCATGATTATACCTTCGGAAAATGGTACAGTAGAATCTCAAGTAAATCCCAATATGCAAGGAGCACCTTCAGTTTCTGGTTCTCAAATCACGGAAATATCTAACTTGTTAATAAGCCTAGAAAGTCAAATGGAAAAGCCGGTAGATGTGGAATTCTGCTACTACGAAGGACTTCTGTATTTGCTTCAATGCAGACCTATAACCACACTATGAACGCAAAATTATCACCGACATTCCAAACTTGGAGAGAAAGAAATGATTGATAAAAACAGACTGATAAGTACCTTATGCGATTTGATCAAAATCGATAGCCCATCTGGTGAGGAAAGTATAATCGGACAATATTTAATTGGCCAATTAGAGAATTTAGGGGTGAATGCAAGTTTTGACGACTATGGCAACGTTATCGGTAAATCTAATGTCGGCGTCGGAAATACACTACTACTATCTGCACATATGGATACGGTAGAGCCAGGCAGAGGCATTACTCCTAAAATTGATGGGCCTTTGTTGATTTCAGATAACACCACAGTACTAGGAGGTGATTGCAAAGCTGGTATCGCTTCTATATTAGAGGCAATAACTTCTGTAAGAGAAGACGCTGCCCAGAATATATCATTCGAGGTGGCATTTACACGCCAAGAGGAAATAGGTTTAGTGGGAGCCAGAAATCTGGATTATTCAAAGATTACAGCGAAAGAGGCAATTGTATTTGATGGGGAAGGTCCAGTCACTCAGATGACATCATCAAGTCCAACACATGTGGGTTTCGAGATAAACATAAAAGGAAAGGCTGCCCACGCCGGAGTAGAACCAGAAAAAGGGATTTCTGCTGTCAGAATAGCCTCCGAACTAATAACTATCTTACCTCAAGGAAGACTAGACGAAGAAACCACGTTCAACATCGGAGTGGTAACAGGTGGAAGCGTTACAAATGCGGTTCCTGAAAATGCTAGTATTAAAGGAGAGTTCAGAAGCCATAACCCAGCAACATTAAGTGGGATACAGGACATTCTTCAAAATGCTATAACACAGGTAAGCAACATGTTCCCTGAAGCTATTATAGACATCAACCAAAACACCCATTTCGAACGATATAACCTCACTGGTAAAGAATCTAGCGTCAAAACGGTTACAAAAGCTTTTGAAAATCTAGGGCTTGAATACAGCCTCAAGCCATCAGGAGGTGGTACAGACGCAAATATACTAATAGCCCACGGTATAGACTCGGCAATAGTAGGCATGGCAGATCACAATGCTCATACAGTTCGTGAGTATGTGGTTATAGATGAATTATTAGATGTAGCTAGAGTA
>CAZNWQ010000121.1:0-3365 GCA_964576965.1 uncultured Dehalococcoidia bacterium | reverse complement strand
AGTGAGACGGTTAGAAAATTTATAAATAATATGACCAGTGAAGATATATATAGAGGCGCCCAAGAGATGGGATTCTCTTGGGGAGCTGTCAGGAATCATGAAGAATTGGTTACCGATGGGCAGTTGTTAGACCGTGGATTCTGGGTAGATGTAGAACACCCAGAACTTGGAAAGACCTTTTCTTATCCTGGGTCATCTGCCATATGGAGTTCTACAAAGTGGAAGATAGGTCGGAGAGCGCCTCTCATAGGTGAGCATAATGAGCAAATTTACTGTGATGAGATGTCAATGAGTAAGTCTGAGATATCTATGCTGTCTGAGATAAATGCAATATGAGAGTGGCCAAGATTGGACTATTGTCTAAGCTTGTTCGTCTCCACCCATTTTGATAATAATGAACCCTATAAGTGGAACTAGTATTATTATAGCCAATCCTAGGATTATAGTTCCTTGCTGACCTATGCTAAGGAATATACTACCCAGAGCGACTATAGCTATGGCCACTACTAGGAACGAGGATAGAGGTAACAGAACTGGAAGTAACGTTTTCAACTGTGAATCTCCTTGGCAATAAATTCATTTAATTCGGGTATATTGACATGTTTGAAGCACATTCTACACTATTTGTAATTACCAGTCATCTTCTATATGTTGACCGTTGATTTTGGTAAATATAGAATTGTGAATCATATCTGATTCAATTGCTGGATCATGGAAGGTGTACTTTGAGTCTAAGGGATTTTCTAGATGTATTGATGACCAGTGAGTCAAACATCAAAGATAGCGATGCGATAGAGCTGTCAGGGATGGATGAACAAAACATGAATTTATTCATTGACTATTGGTTGAATTTTGATACAGACAAGAGAATTATAATTCTAAATAAACTTACTGAATTGGCTGAACATAATTTAGATGTTGATTTCGATGCTATATTTAAATTTTGTTTGTACGATACTGATCCTGAAGCTCGATCTATATCAATAGACGGTTTGTGGGAGTGCGAAGATAGATATTTTCTAGATTCTTTGTGTAGAATGCTCGAGAATGATATTTCTGCTCAGGTACGTATCTCCGCAGCGTTGGGGATAGGCAAGTTTGCCACTTTATGTCAGGAAGGCAAAATGCTACCCAGCGACCAGGACAGGATCATGTATCCACTACTAAGTGTTATAGAGGATTTGTCTGAAGATTTGGAGGTTAGGCGAAGGGCTATGGAATCTGTATCCATTTTTGATACAGAAGAAGTTCATGATATTATTCAGGAAGCTTATCAACATGAAAACCCTGCTATGAGGCGTAGTGCTGTGTATTCTATGGGTAAGAATTGTGATATAGGATGGTTGGCCATAATTGTTGAAGAATTGGATAGTAGTGATCCTGCTATGAGATATGAAGCATGTAATGCATGTGCTGAATTATCAGAGGAAGAGGCGATTCCGTATTTACTGCCTCTTTTTGAAGATGAGGACTTAGAGACTCAGAGTGCGGCGATTATGGCTGCGGGTCATATAGGTGGAGATATGGCAAAGAATGCACTTATGGAATATATCCAATCAACCGATCAGGTGATAGCCGAAGTTGCTCAAGAATCGTTGGAAATTTTGAGGATATCCGAAGGGTCTATGGATTTTGGTACTGGATATTAAAGTTTTATCAATACAATATAGGTTTATAGAAGTAATCAGATTGGAGAATTGTTGTGAACGGATTTGAAATGGAAAATGTTTTAATAATAGGTTCTGGTCCGGCAGGGGATACCGCAGCATTGTATGCTGCTAGGGCAGAATTGAACCCGTTAGTGATTGATGGCATTCAGCCTGGCGGTCAGCTTACAATTACAACTGATGTTGAGAATTACCCGGGATTCCCAGACGGTATACAGGGACCAGATTTAATGATGAATTTTCGGGCTCAGGCTGAAAGGTTTGGGGCTAGATACTTGAGTGGTAATGTCACATCTGTTGACTTCTCCTCTAGGCCTTTCAAAGTGATAGTTGATGAGGAATCTGAGTACAGTGCTAGGTCGGTTATTATTGCTTCAGGTGCTACGGCGAGATTTCTGGATATACCAGGGGAATTAGCATTGATGGGTCGTGGCGTGTCAGCTTGTGCCACGTGTGATGGATTCTTTTTCAGGGACAAAGAATTAATAGTCGTAGGTGGAGGAGATACCGCCATGGAAGAATCTACGTTTTTGACCAAATTTGCTAGTAAAGTGCATGTAGTACATAGGAGAGATTCTTTGAGGGCCTCCAAAGTTATGCAAGATAGAGCTATATCCAATCCAAAGATAAGTTTTATTTGGGATAGTGTAGTTGAAGAAGTTTTGGGTGTTTCTGAAGGAGAAGTCAAAGGGGTTTTACTGAAAAACTTAAAAACCGACGAGGTGATAGAAAAATCTGTGGATGGCGTGTTTATGGCTATAGGACACAAACCCAATACAGAGCCATTTCTCGGGCAACTGGATGTCAATGAATCCGGGTATATTATTACTAATGACGGAACAAAAACTAGTGTACCAGGAGTTTTTGCTTGTGGGGATGTTCAAGATTGGATTTACAGACAGGCTATCACTGCGGCAGGAACAGGTTGCATGGCTGCGATAGATGTAGAACACTTTCTGGCATCTAATTACTAATTTGTATCAACTCGTGTACTTTTTGTTTAAACTGTTTGATACTGGAATTGTATCCAGATTGGTTTACTTGGCGAGGTTGTTTCGATGATTAGTTCAATACCGAACACCGAAAATTCAAATACTCTTATATATGATTTGGGAAATTCACTTAACCCAATTGATCTATTCGAAGAGTTTCAGGATTTGCCATATCCAGTGTTATTGGATTCTTCTATGGAAGGGGCTCAGAGGAGTAGGTTTTCATATTTAACAGCTGACCCTTTTCTTGTTATGAGCTCTAAGGGTAACGACATTAAATTGAAAAGTGGGTCCGATGTTATTTCTATTACCGGAAACCCGTGGGATGTATTGGATGAATTGATCAAGAAGTATTATGTTCCCCGGATACCTGGATTACCTCCGTTTCAAGGTGGAATAGTAGGATATTGGGGTTACGATTTGGTCAGGCACTTGGAATCTATTCCCAGTAAAGCACAGGAGGATATCGATGTTCCGGAAATGTATTTAGGTTTCTATGACTGGGTTTTGTCTCATGATGCTACCTCAGGGAAATTGTTTTTATTATCCACCGGTTTACCAGATATAACACAGAATAGTGCTTGGAATAGATCAACCCAGATTCTTGATCGTATATCAAATGTAAAAGTCCTAGACAGGCACAACGATAGGATATCTTCTATAAGTCAAATAGATTTGCAGTCCAACTTTACGTATGAAGGATATG
>CAZNWQ010000120.1:0-3377 GCA_964576965.1 uncultured Dehalococcoidia bacterium | reverse complement strand
CTACACTCTTTCCCTACACGACGCTCTTCCGATCTTTCTTTTTCTCTAGATCCTTTTGCCTCCAACACATCTTGCCCATCACATGCCACCACAGAGAACAACAATAGAATAGATATCCAGTAGCCTGCAATCTTATTAACCCCAAGTTTCATTACATTAACCCTCCAAATATAGGTCAATTCTATAGGAATAGAATTGACAATGCTCAATGCTCTAATGTTGTCTTTTTTCCATTTCATACCAAGGCATATACAAACGTTCAATTATAACAATTAACGAAAAAAGGAATATACCTATAATCGAAAGAATTACTATAGACGCAAACACTCGTTCAGTAAGAAATTGTGGAGCAGACCTCATCATCAAATAACCCAAACCAGAACTAGATCCTACCCACTCCCCAATGACTGCTCCTATCACACTCAACGTTATAGCAACACGCATACCTGAAAACAGAAACGGTATGGAATATGGAACTTGCAACTTTACAAATATCTGCCATCTGCTTGCTCCCAGAGTTCTTAGCATTCGCATAGTGTCATGGTCAGCTGATTTAAGTCCATCAACTGTGTTCACAACAATTGGGAAAAATGAAATTAATATTACCACTATTATCTTGGGAATCATCCCATATCCAATCCATATCAACAGCAAAGGAGCTATAACTATGACCGGCACTGTTTGAGACGCTATAACAAAAGGGTATGCGAAACGTTCTACTACATTGGAGTATGCTATAGTCCCTGCCAAAAAAATACCTATGACTAGAGAAAACAAAAATCCAATTATGATCTCCGATATCGTGGTCAAACTATGATTAAACAAGAGTTCCCGACTTTCAAACATTTCCTGCAATATGGAAGATGGGGCTGGTAGCAACCACTCTTTAATATCAAATAACCAAACCAGTAATTCCCATAAAACCAGTAATGTAGCTGTGAGCAAAAGAGGGATTATCCAATACTTAAAATCAAAAGATGTTAACCATTTCCTCTCAATTTTTGTTTCTTCATTCATGCCCATTTTATATCCTATGTGAACAATTTATTGGCGTTCAAATATAACAAAATATCAACTTGTGGACTTCAATAAATTGATCACGTGCTTTTTCAATCTTAAAAAGTCTGTCTGGTCAGTGATTGCCAGGCTTCTGGGCCTACTCATGTTTACCGATATAACGGATTTTACAAAACCTGGTCGCCCACCCAACACATAAACCCTATCAGATAGAATCAGTGCCTCTTCGACATCATGAGTCACTAATATTAAAGTTTTATTCCAAGATTCCCATAAACCCAACAACCATTCGTGCATATTTGATCTAGTTAATGCATCAAGAGCACCAAATGGCTCATCTAAAAGAATCAGTTCATTATCAGCCAATATAGTTCTAAGCAAGGCAACTCTCTGTTTCATACCACCAGAAAGTTGATACGGGTAATTATGTTCAAAACCAGACAAACCAAATTCACCCATCATTTTCAGGGCTTCATTCCTTGCAAATTCTTTAGATACACCTCTGATTTCTTCTGCTAAAATAGTGTTATCTAAAACACTTCTCCATGGCAACAGAAGATCCTTTTGGGGCATATATCCAATATGCCCCAACCTATCGTCCCAAGGTTGATCGCCCAATAGTATGGTTCCCTTAGATGGATCATCTAGCCCAGCCAATATATTCAACAAAGTGCTTTTTCCACAGCCGCTGGGGCCAACAATACTCACAAATTCACCTTCATGTATGTCCATAAACACGTCAGTTAAGGCTTGCAACTGACCTTCTTTAGATTGCCAAGCCTTACAGATGCCATTCAATGTCAACACAGGGGAATCATTTCGAATAGTATTCGTTATTGAGTGAGTAGTCATAAATTAAAAATAAAAAAAGCCGCCCGACTTTTGGCGACTTCTTCAAAAATATTTTCCAAATAATTCTCCCTCCGCTGGCATTACCCAGATCAGGTGGTTAGGGTCGCCTCTGTAACCAGAAGCCTCTCAGCCTGTAAAACCAAGCTCCCCACTCTTCAACGATCCTTAAAAGTTTAAACCTCTTTACCTTTGTAGTCAACAAACAACGGGTTTATCCTAACTGGATGGAGCGTGCATTAACCTAAAGAATGTCTTCTAAGAAATCCTTCAAGTCGGCGGCCGTATCCTGCCTTCTCAAAGCAAGAACAACAGAGGCCTTGAGCAATCCTGCAGGATTTCCTACATCAAATCTCTCACCTTGAATAGGAACTGCATATAAATCTTGGATGTTGACCAATTGAGCCAATGCATCTGTAAGTTGAATTTCCCCTAAAGCTCCTGTGCTAATTTTAGACAAAATCTCCAATATCACAGGAGTCAGAATGTACCTACCCACTATACCAAAATCCGATGGTGCCTTGTCGATTTCAGGTTTTTCAATCAACCCAATAACCTTTATAACATCATCTACAAACGTGGGTTCTATTATGCCATAACTAGAAATAAATTCAGATGGAACTCTTTGAACAGCTATCACACTACTATCCACCTTGCTATAGAGCTCCAATAGTTGCTTGAGCGCTCCGTTTTCATTATAGATAATATCGTCGGGTAACAAAACTGCAAAAGGCTCTTGTCCGATCGCCTCCGAGCAACAAAAAATAGCATGACCCAATCCCAACTGTTCCTGTTGATAGACGTATTTGATTCTGGCCGGCGTAGTGCTAGCTAATCCGTCAAAATAATGTCTAATTGATTCCTTGGCTTCAGAAATCACAATAATAATTTCTTCTATTCCAGCTTCACAAGCTTCATCCACCACGTACTGTATAGACGCTGTATCTACTACAGGAAGCAATTCCTTTGGTATGGCGTTGGTTATAGGAGAGAATCGTGTTCCCAGACCAGCAGCAGGTATAACAGCCTTTAGTATTTTGGACATACATGCACCCTATCCATCAATAACTTATGATTTAATACAAACTTTGTTACAACTGTGGTAAATTCAACAAATTGATATGGCTTCATGCAAATTGATATCCCCAGTATATAGTGCCTTACCAATTATAACTCCTTCAACGCCCAATCCGGCCAACTGTTCTATATGACCCAAAGAGGACACACCACCAGAAGCTATTATATTAGCATCGGAACGATTCACAATCTGCTTTATGGACTCGAAATTAGGTTCCATTAGTGTACCATCTCGAGATATGTCTGTATAAACAAATCGCCTGACTCCTATGCTATACATATCGTTCATCAGGTCGAACGAAGTTACAACTGTAGACTCCTTCCAACCCTTGATCGAAACTAAATCGTCCCTGACATCTATCCCCACAATAATAGACGCGGTACCAAAACGATCAACACTGCTACGTACAAGTTCTTTATTCTCCTCCGCTATG
>CAZNWQ010000119.1:0-3483 GCA_964576965.1 uncultured Dehalococcoidia bacterium | reverse complement strand
ATGCTGTTACCAGGATATTGTTCTGCCTAGCAGCCACTACCTGTTCATCTATTTGTGCGATGGTTTTTACACCAGAACCTATAACCCTTATGATAGGTGCCCTGATAAACACCCCCCTAAACGGCTCAGACCCTAACACGGGTACGCTAATCATAGTCTCAAAGCTATCTATTTGACGTCCAAACGCATTTCGTTCCACTTCAATATCGATTAACCCCAAAGGTTCAGGTCTATCTCCCATCAATTTTCTTGCCAGCACTATCATGCCTGCACAAGTTCCCCATATAGGCATTCCACCTCTGACCAATTGTTTCACCTTGTCAACAAAACCAAAACTATCCATAAGCTGTACTATAGTGGTGCTTTCGCCCCCAGGTATTATTAATCCATCTATTGAATCTAATTGTTCAGGCAGGCGTATTTCTTTAGTTTCACAACCTGTGGTTCGGAGAGCATTTGCATGCTCTCGAAAATCACCTTGTAGGGCTAAAACCCCTATAACACTCAATTACCAACCTCGTTGAGCCAATTGCTCTTCTATTGGCATCGTTCTTACATCTAATCCTGGCATTGCTTCGCCCAATCCCCGTGAAACCTCTGCTAATATGTCAGGATTGTTATAGTTTGTCGTTGCCCTGACTATTGCATTGGCCATCAATGCAGGATTATCCGACTTAAATATTCCAGAACCCACAAAAACTCCCTCAACACCTATTTGCATCATCAAAGCAGCATCAGCTGGTGTAGCAATGCCTCCAGCGGCAAAGTTTACTACTGGTAATGTGCCTGTTTTGTGAACTTGTTCTACCAGTTCAAATGGAGCCTGCATATCCCGAGCTATTGCCATTAATTCTGATTTATTCATAGATTGTATTTTGTTGATTTCTCCCAGTACAGATCTGGCATGTCTCACCGCTTCTACAATATTACCAGTCCCTGCCTCTCCTTTGGTTCTAATCATAGCTGCCCCTTCCCCGATGCGCCTCAATGCCTCCCCTAAATTCCTGCAGCCACAAACAAATGGGATAGTAAAATCGTGTTTCCAAATATGGTTTGATTCGTCGGCCGGAGTTAAAACTTCAGATTCATCTATGTAGTCAATACCTAGTGACTGCAAGATTTGAGCCTCTACAAAATGTCCTATCCTTGCCTTAGCCATAACCGGAATTGTCACAGCTTTCTTTATTTCTTCTATCATGCTCGGGTCTGACATTCTGGCCACACCACCATCTTTCCTGATATCGGATGGAACCCTCTCCAAAGCCATGACTGCACAAGCACCAGCATCTTCGGCTATTTTGGCCTGGTCTGCGTCCACAACATCCATTATAACTCCTCCCTTAAGCATCTGAGCCAAGCCCGTTTTAACTAACCAAGTTCCCTGATCCATTATCTTCTCCTTAATGACTCTACCTTGAAACAACATTATACAATACCCTGCACTGGTTTGCTTATTAAATTATTTTCCGATTGGTAACCAACAATGAATGTGGCGTTAGGTTATTCTTGAATCCT
Organism: uncultured Dehalococcoidia bacterium; assembly: GCA_964576965.1. Taxonomy (GTDB): domain Bacteria; phylum Chloroflexota; class Dehalococcoidia; order Lucifugimonadales; family UBA2985; genus VFHP01. The sequence goes on along the minus strand of CAZNWQ010000119.1, from coordinate 1,968 downwards.
AAACATGTTTGTTTTGCATGTCAGGGTCTCAACTACTCAGAACAATTTTCATGACAATATTGGAAATGATCTGCTATATAAATTTGTCGTCATTTCAAAAGATTCTTTATGTACGGACCTGTTTTGGATTTTTTAGTTCTCACGATGTTCTCTGGTGTCCCAGTAGCTACAACTCTACCGCCACTATCTCCGGCACCTGGTCCTAAATCAATTATCCAATCTGCATTCTTTATCAAATCTAGATGATGCTCGATTAAAACAACAGTGTTACCAGAATCTACCAATCTGTGAAGCACTGCGAGTAAATGTGAACAATCTTCAAATGACAATCCCGTCGTAGGTTCATCTAGAATGTAAAGAGTTTTCCCCGTGGCTTTCCGGGACAGCTCTGTCGATAATTTTACCCGCTGTGCCTCACCACCGCTTAGAGTAGTGGCTGGCTGGCCTAATTTAATGTACCCTAATCCCACATCCTTCATTGTTTCCAATTTGTTCTTAATTCTAGGAAAATTTTCAAAAAAGTCGAGTGCCTCAGAAACAGTTAAATCCAAAGCTTGAGCTATACTTATACCCTTGAAAGTTATTTCCAGAGCTTCTCTATTATATCGTTTTCCTTGGCATATTTCGCATGGAACAGTAACATCCGGTAAAAATTGCATCTCTATATGAATATAGCCCCCTCCAGAACAAGCCTCACATCTACCTCCTTTTACGTTAAAGGAAAATCTCCCGGGGTTATATCCGCGAGCTCTAGCCTCAGGGACAGTGGCAAATAGTTCTCTGATAAACGTAAAAACACCCGTGTAAGTGGCAGGATTACTTCTGGGCGTTCGTCCTATAGGAGATTGGTCAATATTCACAATCTTGTCAATATTTTCCACTCCTTCTATACCATCACAAAGCCCGGGCTTTTCCCTACTTTGAAGCAATATCTGGGCCAACGTTTTGTACAAAACCTGATATATTAAAGTGCTTTTACCAGACCCTGAAACTCCAGTAATACAAACTAACTTACCCAGTGGTATAGATACATCCACGTTCCGGAGATTGTTTTCTCTGGCACCTTTTATCATCACTGAAAGCCCGCTACCTGAACGCCGTTTTGTTGGAACTCCGATTTTTTTACGCCCACTCAAATACAAGCCAGTTAAAGAGTTTTTGTCATTGCATATATCATCTAATGTGCCTTGGGCTACAACCTCTCCACCGTTGGCACCAGCACCCGGACCCATATCTATAATATGATCGGCTGCCCTCATAATAGCTTCATCATGCTCTACTATAACTACACTATTACCTAGGTCTCTAAGGTTTTTTAGTGTTTCTATCAAGAGGCTATCATCCACGGGGTGCAAACCTATGCTTGGTTCATCACAAACATAAAGCACTCCAGTCAAACCAGATCCTATTTGAGTGGCTAATCTAATCCTCTGAGATTCCCCTCCGCTCAATGTTGACGCTGTTCTATTTAGAGTTAGGTAATCCAACCCCACATTGTTAAGAAATCTCAATCTTGCATCGATTTCCCTTACTATTTGTGTTGCGATGCTTCTTTCTCTCTCCGTTAAAACTAGATTCTTATTAGCGTCCGAACTTACCGAATTAAAACTTTCCTCAAACAAGCTGTTTATCCACAAAATAGCTTGTTTTATAGTCATAGAAGTAATATCGTTAATATCTTTTCCTGATACTTCGACGGCTAACGATTGAGGCTTTAATCTTCTGCCCTTACATTGCTGACAAGTTATGGCTGCCATGTATTTTTCAATTTCACGCCTCACATAATCAGATTCTGTCTCTCGGTAACGTCTTTCTAAATTTGGAATCACTCCCTCAAACGTAGAGCTCCACTTCAGAATCCTCCCCATCCTGGTTTTGTAATTCATCTCAACTTTTGTTTGGGCATCACCATATAAAACTAAATTCAGATACTTCTCATCTAAGTCTTTAATAGGAGTGTCTTGAGCA
>CAZNWQ010000118.1:0-3532 GCA_964576965.1 uncultured Dehalococcoidia bacterium | reverse complement strand
TCTAGGGATAGTCGCTTTTGGTACCTGGATTATTGCCCTGATAGTACAACTATCTGGCTGTGCCCTTCATCTTGCTATGAATAGAGTCTGGTGCTGACCCGGTGTTAATTGACACAGCAACCCAAAAAAATAAGCCCTCTCAAATTAACGAGAGGGCTTATTTTATTTATTCTCCTGTCTACAACCCAGCCAAATATTTGTGGCTACCTTGCAGCATCATATTGAGTCTTAAGAAGCTTAGCAAGGTCAACCCAAACTGAATCGGGTGTATTTGACAAAGTAGATGTATCGCTAATGAAACCCTGTAATTCAGCGTCGTCTGCAATACTAAGTGCAACTCTAGCTGCTTCACGGGTCTGACCTAATGTGACGCCAGAATTATCGATTAGCGAGATCGTCATTAAATCATGCGCTGCCAAGTAACCAGTTTGGCTGTCTGGTGGTCCCATGCTGGTATTAGCAACTGCCGAGTGCCAAAGACCCAGAGAATGACCAAGCTCATGCGTCAAGGTGTGTCGGTTCCCATATGGTTGAAATGATACCCGAATGTAACCCCATCCTGATGTAAGATTATTCGAACCCCACTGATCCGAAAATAGACCGGATGGGCCTGAAACGTTACAATGCTGGTCAGCATCCTCGTTTATGAGAGTAGTGCAATTGACTAAATGTACAGCCAACGTCACCTCTGAAATATCAGTTGCCCATGCTATATCTAAATTAGGAGCCACTACAGCTGCAACCTCAATAAAATCACGAACCGTTTCGTAATCTTTAGACTCCACTTCTCCAAAAATACCAACCCTTAGAGTTCGTGGAGCCTTCTTTACTAAGTAATCATTTGTATTGTTTACGTGGACTTTTTCATAAGGGCCGTTAAAGTTACTTTGTGATGTAGCTAAAACTAAACCTTGAGCTGTAGGTGCAGGCATTGAAAATGGTTTGTACTTTTCCTTGTTAGGAACAGCATTATCAGGGATGGACAATGTGGAACTTGGATAATAGTCATCGCTACGTGTGAACTGTTCCTTTATTGTAGCGGAACATGCGTTACCATCTGATCCTTCCCCTGATACAGCTATGTTCAGATCCAATTTGAATGGTGTTTTTGCTGCAGGTATAGTCACAATATGTGTATTTTTATCTGTATTTAGTTCCGTACTGGAATATTCATGGTAAGAGAACCCTAAGGACTGGTTCTTAACATCGTTCCCTGTTTTTCCAGTCATAGCAGGTAAGAAGTCGAGGTTTAAACTTTTAACAGACTTGCTCCCGGGGGTATCACTAGATGAAAGAAACAGTGAGCCGTTTTCGATCGCATAACTTGAATCCCAGCCACATGCTGAGAAACTAGTAAAAAGGCCACTATCTGGTAGAGGAATCGGTGTCGCCGTAGGCATAGGTGTAGCTGTTGGTGGTACCGGAGTAGCTGTTGGCGGCACCGGAGTAGGTTTTGGAGCTTCAGTAGGAGTAGGTACTGGCTTTGTTGTTGGAGCCGGAGTCGGCGCTGCCGTGGGAACAGTTGTAGCAGCCGGAGCTGGTGTAGATGTTGCCGGCACGGCGGTAGGTTCTGGAGCTTCAGTAGGGTCAGCTACCGGTTTAGCAGTAGCAGTTGGAACAGCAGTAGGAGCCGGGGCTGATGTCGCCGGGGCTGATGTTGCAGGTGCAGGGGCAGTATCTCCGCCACCGCAGGCAACCATGCCAAATAGGGTTAAGCTAAGCGTAATTGTTAAAAGTTTCCTTGATAACGACATCTTTTGTTTCCTTCTCTGTTATATAAAATACTACGGCCTAAACGCAATACCATTATTGCTTAATCCGACTCAGGTACTATTTTCAAAAAGTCAGCATATTCTGATATTGCACCTTCTGGAACAGTCCATCCTTCAGGTGGTGCATCGTTTACGTCTCCAGATGTCATGAGGTTATTATACGCGTCATAGAATTCTTGTTTTTCCATGCCTATATGCTTTTCAAAAGATCCCCAAAATCCGAGATCGTAATAGTCTTGGGGTATGTCAATCCAAACCGTTTTCCATGAAGTTAGATGTGCCATATAAGCAACAGCCATTAGACTTACGTAACACCTTGTTTCCGTTGCAGAGTCTTCTTCACTCTCTTGTAGTTTCCAGTCTGAAGTACAACCAGCACCTATTTCATGTCCTTCTAACTCGCCTCTAACTAGTTTCTTTGTGTTTTTGAAATCTTGAGCTGTGGCTACAGTACCTATATTAGCAGTCGCTAAATCGTATTCTTGGCCATACCACATGACTGTTTGATCTTTCATAAATGATAGAGACTCCCAGTTAGCTTTATACCATGCATGGGAAAAACTAACCGCTGCTCCTTCTATCCACCATCTTGGAGCTTGTACCGTTGTCTCAGGGTTGTCTGGATCTGAAGCAAGGTCTAACCCTCGTTCCAGAGCATGGGCTTTCTGGTAATGATGGAAATATTCATGGGCATCATGGATGGCCAATTGCCCGTGATTTTTTGCTGTCGGAAGGCCGTCATCGTACCGATAGGCACGAAACTTTTGGTATTCCATAATGCAAAAACTGTGCGGGTTGCTTGTGGACGTTCCCCTTACCCCTGTGTCACCGCCAGTAAGACACTGTTTGTATTGGTTCAGAGCATCAACGGTCCAGTTCTCTACATACATACTAGAATTAGTGTCACCAGGCCATTGAAGCTCGGTAAGTTTGTCGCCAATTGCTTTAATATCTTCGTCTGTTCCACTCTTATCATAAGCTATGATCATATAGTTCGGGTAGGCTCCCAATACGCTATTTACACTGGCCTGAACCTCCTCCCAACGCTCTTTATAACCTGGGTCTACATTTAATCCTGCCATAAACTCATGATTCGCTTCCTCAAGTGAGCCTGTCTGGGGCACGTTAATACCGAGGCTAACCAGTCTTGCTTTAGCACTTGCATCTGCTGGTACATGAATTGGGAACACCTTGTTGGTATTTAAGCCCAAATTTGGTCCAGCATATTGAGCTGGATCTGGTTTAGGTTCTTCTTTCTTAGGTTCTGCCTTGGGCTCTGGTTTAGGCTCTTCTTTTTTAGGTTCTGCCTTAGGCTCTTCTTTTTTAGGTTCTGCCTTAGGCTCCTCTTTTTTAGGTTCTGGCTTAGGTTCTTCTTTCTTAGGCTCAGGCTTAGGTTCTTCTTTCTTAGGCTCCTCTGCCTTTTGAGCAGGTGCCTCTGTAGATGCCGTAGAGGTCGTTTCCTGAGGTTTCGGACTCTCCGCCTCACTAGAACTTGTTTCTCCGCCTCCACACGCTACAAAAATAAATAAAGAGGCTATAGCCATCATCCCCAAAAAGTACCTAATTTTTACCATTAAGCTCTCCTACCACTATGTATTACAAGATCCATCTTTTTATTCTATCAAAAATTTGAGTGTCTTCCCTAGCTAATCTCTCTATAACCTCAAAATGATCAGCGCCAGGCTCGGAATGATATTCAACGAGTGCTTCGTTAAGTTTCCATTTCTCAATAAACTGGTCAGTTTGCCAATGGAATGCTG
>CAZNWQ010000117.1:0-3577 GCA_964576965.1 uncultured Dehalococcoidia bacterium | reverse complement strand
CCGCGGGGTGGAGCAGTGGCAGCTCGTCGGGCTCATAACCCGAAGGTCGTTGGTTCAAATCCAACCCCCGCTACCAAAACAACAAAAAGGCCTCTTGAGTTTTCTCGAGGCCTTGTTTTGTATACTCTTCTATCAAACAGGTTTTTAGGTTAAAATCTGTGCATACTCATCTAATTCACAATCTGGGAAACTTATAAGACTATGCAAGACAATTTGATTTTTACTGGGTTTTCAGGAACAGGCAAATCCAGAGTTGGACAGATTGTAGCCAACATCCAATCCGTTAAATTCATCGATATAGACCAATCTATAGTCCTCAAAACAGGAAGAACAATATCGGAGATATTTGACTCGCGTGGAGAACAGTATTTTCGAAGTTTAGAATGTCAAGAAATAGATATAGCATGTTCCGAAAGTGGTATCGTTATATCCACAGGTGGAGGCACCATAGTCGACAAAAGAAATTACATCACAATGAAAAACTCCGGAGTAATAGTGTGCCTTGATGCAAAACCAGAAACAATACACAAAAGATTGCTAAAACAAAAGGACAATGCAAAAAACCAAGAAGTTCGCCCACTCCTTAAAGGCATTGACCCTTTAATCACTATCCGGGATTTAAAACAACAACGTGAACACTACTATGATTTAGCCGACTTTAAGATAGATACTGAAAAAATGAGCACTAAACAAATAGCTTTACAAGCGATCAAATACTGGAACCAAATAACTGAGGAAAAATGAAATGGACACCGACGAACCATCAATGAAGCCCGCATTTTCTGTCGACGCTCCTTCGTCACAATACTTAGTCTATGCCGAAAATGGACTTCTAGATGAATTGGGCAGCATTCTCAAAACTCAAGGAATAGACGGTACAGTCTACATAATTTCCGATGCCAACGTCTGGTCTTCACATGGGGAACAAGTTGTGACTTCCCTAAACAGAAATAAATTAGAATCTAGAGTGTTCACAGTTGAAGCTGGAGAGGCAACAAAAAACTTATCCACAGCGAATCAACTGTACGAATGGTTAGCTAGTGAACGATGTGAACGCAAAAACACTCTACTAGCACTAGGTGGTGGAATGATTGGAGACTTGACGGGTTTTGTAGCTGCTTCGTTTTTAAGGGGGATACCTTTTATACAAATACCGACTTCCCTTTCTGCTATGGTAGACGCGTCTATAGGCGGTAAAACAGCAGTAAATCTCTCTTCTGGAAAGAACTTGGTGGGAGCATTTTATCAACCTAAATTAGTTCTAGCTGATCTAAACACTTTGAAAACCTTACCGGCACGGGAACTCGCGTCTGGTTGGGCGGAAGCTATAAAACATGGACTAATCCTTGATTCTAGCCTTTTCTACATGTTCGAAGAAAACCATAATAGGTTGATTAACCTGGAACCCGATTTAACTAGATCTGTAGTACAAAGAAGTATGGAGATAAAAGGTAAAATAGTCGAACAAGATGAAAAAGAAACTACAGGTCTTAGAATGCTGTTGAATTATGGCCATACTATCGGGCACGCTCTAGAATCTGTAACAAATTACTCATCTTTTCTTCATGGAGAGGCAGTGTCAGTAGGCATGGTAGCAGCCGGTAAAATAAGTGTGTCTATGGGCATCTTGAGTAATAAGGATTTGGATAGATACACCACTGTCCTCACAAATTATGGATTACCTACGGCATGCCCTGGCATTGACCCAGATAGTGTCCTGGATGCAATCCAAATGGATAAAAAAGTAAAAGATAAAAAGATTAACTGGATACTACTAACTGAAATAGGACAATCATTTGTATCATCAACAGTTGATGACCTCGTTGTGCAAGATACTATAAAGGATCTGTGCAGTTGAATAAGTTACACAGGCAACTACACAATAATGTACAATAATCTTCCATAATAATTCCTATGATAAAATGTCACAAAATTCCATAACAATAGATTACTAATGTCACAACGTATATTAATAGGTGTAGCCTGGCCGTATGCCAATGGATCTCTCCATATGGGACATATAGCCGGCTGCTATCTCAGTGCAGATATATTTGCCAGATTCCATCGGATGAATGGCAACCAAGTTCTCATGGTCTCAGGCAGTGACCAACACGGCACTCCTATCACTATCAGGGCAGAACAAGAAAATGTATCACCAAAAGATATAGTATCAAAATACCATAAGGAATTCCTGTCCTCTTGGGAAAGTATGGGCATATCGTTTGATATATTCACTACTACGGGCACTGAAAACCACCGACAAACTGTACATGACATTTTCACCACGCTGCTGGAAAAAAATTACATATACACCAACACAGTTCCTTTGCCTTATTGCCACACGTGTAAAAGATCCATACCCGACAGATACTTGAAGGGTACATGTCCAAATTGCGGTAATTTGGATGCTCGAGGCGATCAGTGTGACAACTGTGGGAAACCTATGAATCCGGAAGATTTACTTGATATTAAGTGCCGCATTTCAGGTGACACACCTGAAATCAGGAATTCTGAACATTTCTTCTTGAAACTGAGCGCATTCCAAAAACCACTTTTGGAATGGGTAAACAAACAAAAACACTGGAGACCGAACGTATTAAATTTCACTAGAAGATATATAGAAGACGGGTTGATAGACAGAGCAATAACCAGAGATTTAGATTGGGGAATAGACGTACCTGTAACAGGTTTCGAAGACAAGAAAATATATGTTTGGTTTGAGGCGGTAATCGGGTACCTTTCTGCTAGCAAAGAATGGGCTAGTACAACTAACGATCCGGAGGCATGGAAAGACTTCTGGCACAAAGATGCTAAGATATATAATTTTTTAGGCAAGGACAATATTCCGTTTCACACCATAATATGGCCGGCTATGTTAATGGGCGTTGGAGGATTCAATTTGCCGTATGACGTGCCCGCTAACGAATTTCTGAACTTGGAAGGTCACCAGCTTTCCACTAGCCGTAATTGGGCAGTGTGGATACCAGAATACTTAGAGAAATATGACAAGGAACAATTGAGATATTATCTGTCTGCCAACATGCCAGAGAGCGGCGACTCAGATTTCTCCTGGAAGGATTTTGTGCGTCGCAACAACGATGAACTGGTGGCAACGTACGGCAATTTAGTGCATCGGGTACTCACATTCACGTACAGACATTTTGACCAATCAATCCCCGCACCTCTCACGTTGACCACAAATGATAATCAATTTCTGGAGAAAGTGAATTCTCTGTTCTCGGAAGTAACGAAACAATTGGAAGAATGTCATTTTAGAAACGCATTACTCAATGCAATGGCCATTGCCCAAGAGGCCAATAGATTTTTAGAAACATCAGCTCCTTGGAAAACGATTAAGACGGATCGTGAAACCGCAGGTACTACTATGTGGGTTGCGCTTTCAGCAATCAACTGTCTGAAGATGGCACTATATCCCTTCTTACCCTCCACATCCCAAAAACTCCACGAGATGTTGGGATTCTCTGACTTAATTGAAAAGCACACATGGGCTTGGCATTCGTCTGAAATAAACTTACCTCCTAAACAACGACTAAATAACCCAGAAGCTCTATTCGTT
>CAZNWQ010000116.1:0-3660 GCA_964576965.1 uncultured Dehalococcoidia bacterium | reverse complement strand
CATAATAAGGCCCAGCAGGCGGAGGCAAGAATCTAAACAACAAATAGAGCAGAGGAAACAACGAGCTCTGCTGGTAGCAGCGGCCATAGCAATATTCTTTATTTTAGCTATCCCTGCCTATGGATATTGGTCAAACTTCATAGCCCCTCCTAGAAGTGTGGTTCTTCAAGTAGACAACAATGAATACACATTGGGATTCATGGCCGATTATTTAATAGGCGTTCAGAATCTTACAGGGCCTTTAAATATGAGTAAGGAACCAATAGCACTTTTGTCAATGCTACAACAGAATGAACTAGTGAAAAGTGGAACTGAGAGAAAAGGAATTACCATACCCACCGATGAACTAGACAAAGAGATTAAAGAAAGAATGATTGGAAACTCACCTCAATTTGCTGATTTGCCCGAAGATCAAGTAGAAAGGGAGTTCAACGAAGCCTATATTCAATACCTAGACACATCTAATTTGTCCGAAGAAGAACACCGAGACTTAGTTCGCAACAATTTACTTAAAGAAAAACTCAAGGACAGTCTAGGTGATGATATACCCACTTCCTCAAAACAGGCCAAGATGTCCTGGATAGTAATTCCCTCTAAGAGAGAAGAGGGAGAAGACGCGATGATAGCCTCTCAAAAGGCTGTAGAAACGGTTTCTAGAGGGTTGGAAATTGGTGAAGATTTCACGGTCCTGGCAGAAAAATATTCACAGGATAGAAATACAGCGGTCAATGGGGGTTACTACGGCTGGGTGGCAGAGGGAGCTTTCGGAATTCTAGATGAAACAATTTTCTCATTGTCAGCTGGAGAAACAAGTGAGGCAATAGAAACCGGTGATACAACGTATTTCTTCACAGTTTCAGAGACCGAGGAAGATCGAATGATCGACGAAGAAATGCTTGACCGGCTCAAAGAAGTTGCTTTATTAGAATGGTTAAGAGCGGAACAGGGTAATCACAGGATTACATCTTGTTTCGGTGGTGGTTCTGCTGGAGGACCGTGTGATTGGCAGATGGACTGGCTAACAAAACGAGTTAGAACGGCATTACCTGAAGATGTCAGTCAGCAATAGATAAGAGTATAAAGTGAAAAATGAACGACTTATACGTATCGGAGTTTTAGGGGCTGGAGTTGTTGGATCCGGCGTAATAGACACGATTGCCACCAAAACCGATTTTTTTAATGAATCTTTAGGTCACAGTCTTCAAGTTATTAAAGTGTTAGTAAAAGACCCCAAAAAGAATCGGGCAAACATACCATCTGGAGTAACGATTACGACTGACGCCTCGGATATAATCGATGATGACAACATAGATATCATCGTCGAGTTAATTGGAGGTGAACACCCGGCCCTGGAATACATTGAAAGATCATTAACTTCAGGTAAATCAGTTGTATCCGCTAACAAAGAAGTGATTGCAAAACATGGTAGCCACTTGTTTTCGTTAGCCAAAGAAAACAATGTTCTTCTGCTTTTTGAGGCAAGTGTTGGAGGAGGCATCCCAATAATTGGCCCTCTTATAAACGACCTCAATGCAAACCAAATACAATCCATTCGAGCAATAATCAATGGAACTACAAACTACATATTAACTAAGATGACTAACGAGCAGGTCGAATTCACAAACGTTTTGAAAGACGCACAAGAATTGGGATATGCCGAAAGCGATCCAACAAATGACGTTGAAGGTATTGACGCAGCGTACAAACTTGCAATATTAACCAATCTTGCTTTCGGATCAAATATAACTGATAGAGAAGTATATAGAGAAGGTATAACTAAATTAACTCCTAATGATTTCAAATACGCCAAAGAACTTGGTTACACCATAAAGTTAATAGCTATATCTAAATTAATCGATAATAAATTGGAGGTTAGGGTTCATCCTTGCTTTATACCGACAGAAGAATCATTGGCTAAAATCGATGGAGTCCTAAATGCTGTGGAGATAAATGGCGATCTGGCTGGAAGAGTTCTTTTTCAAGGTAGCGGCGCTGGATCTTTGCCTACCACCAGTTCTGTTGTGAGCAACATTTTGGAGGTATGTCATAGAATATCCTCTGACCATATGGCCGACACCCTAAATCTTGGTAATAATGGGTTCGAAATAAAGTCTATAAATGACGTTATCACCAAATATTATATCCGAGTCAATGTTACCGATAAACCGGGTGTTATGGGGCAGATTTCAACAATCTTAGGAGGTCTGGAAATTAGTATAGCTTCTGTTATACAAAAGGAATCAGACCCTCATGAAAATACTGCCGAACTAGTAATAATAACCCACCCATCATTGCATCAGGATATACTTACAGCCATAAAGAACTTAGAACAACTGGAATCCATAAATGAGATAGGTAACGTTATAATTATCGAGGAACAGGATAACTAATTCCATTAACTGTCATGATAAACGGCGTATTAAAGAACTACAAAAACTTCTTAAACATCTCTCCAGAAACACCGGATATTACACTGGGGGAAGGTAACACGCCACTAGTTAAATCTCGGCATATCGCGGCCATACTAGGATGTAAAGATTTGTATTTCAAACTGGAAGGCTGTAATCCCACTGGGTCTTTCAAAGACAGAGGCATGGTGGTCGCTGTAGCTAAAGCCATGGAATCTGGTAGTAAAGCAATCATATGTGCCTCCACTGGTAACACCAGTGCCTCGGCGGCAGCATACGGTGCCTATTGCGGCCTACAGACCATAGTACTTATTCCTAGTGGGAGAATATCCGGCGGCAAAATGGCTCAAGCACTAGCATATAATCCGAAAATATTATCTGTAGATGGAACTTTTGATCAAGCTTTAGCCACAGTAAGAGAATTGACGAAATACCATAACATAACCTTGGTTAATTCTGTAAATCCTGACAGAATAGACGGTCAAAAAACTGCAGCGTTTGAAATAGTTGATGACATTGGAAAAGCTCCTGATTACTTGGCGCTTCCTGTTGGTAATGCCGGAAACATCACGGCATACTGGAAAGGTTTTAAGGAATATCAGTCTGCGGGACTAACCGAAAATATCCCTAAATTGATGGGATTTCAAGCAGATGGAGCAGCTCCAATAGTAGAAGGAAGAGTTATAGACACTCCGAAAACTATAGCCTCGGCAATAAGAATTGGAAACCCAGCGAGTTGGGATAAGGCCATAATTGCAAGAGATGAATCAGATGGTATGATTTCTTCAGTGTCAGATCAGGAGATAATGGATGCCTATAAACTCCTTGCAAGCAAAGAAGGTGTATTTGCTGAACCTGCTTCCGCGGCTTCTGTGGCCGGTATGATAAAAGTTTCCAGGGAAACACATGAATTTGAAAACAAAACAGTTGTATGTGTCATAACAGGGAATGGGCTTAAGGATCCAGATATAGCCGCCGAATATTCTGGGACACAACTGGAAGAAGTCACTGTAGATATCAATACAATTTCGGGTTTTTTGGAAGAAGTAATAGCCTAGTGATCCAGATGCTAACGCTCCACAAAAACCGGTCACCAAAACCTAAAACAACCCTCGAAAAACAACTTCATGTAGAGGAGATTCGTTGAGTTACGCATTTGAAATCCATGACTTCAACACTATAGAGGATGATTGGAACCATCTTTTACAAAATAGTCGCATTAAGCATTTTTTTATGACTATATATATATATA
>CAZNWQ010000115.1:0-3664 GCA_964576965.1 uncultured Dehalococcoidia bacterium | reverse complement strand
TTTGCCTCATTACCTCAATTTTGAGGAAGATTACTCTGGCACAGCTAGATTGACAGAGATCTTATGTGCTTTGTATGGATTGCCAAAACACTTGATAGACAAAGAACGTGGCGATGAACAATACATGGAAATAGGAGCAGATCTTGAATATAATGAACGAGTCCAGGCCTTAGTGATTCAACTCGAGGAATATTACGATAATAATCAGCCATCTGATGGATCTCAAGAGGATTCTGATCTCTCTCCAGATGTTGAAAAATTCTTACGAGAAATAACTCAAAAGCTGGATGGGCAATAACAGATTTCGATTTCAATGACTCCCTTAATTAATGATGTTACTATTAGCCTTGACCGTTTTATGGCAAGTGTGTTAATTTCCTAGGGTTAAAGGCTATGACGGAGACGAGTAGGGATAAATAATCCTGAGAGCGAATCTGGTACGGTGTAAGCAGATGAGGAGATATATCCCGAAAATCACTCCCGAGCTCCTGATGGAAAACCTATTAACTTAAGGTGATTAGATTCAGGCGGATTCGTAATCCGTTAGAACAGACCAAGCGATTTAGTTGCTTAGTTTAATGAAGAGCCCCTTCTGGGGAAAAAGGGTGGTACCGCGGGATACGTGTCTCGTCCCTTGTGGACGAGATTTTTTGTTTTGAGGGATGTATGAATATTGAGTTATATGACACTACCTTAAGGGACGGTTCTCAGCAAGAAGGTATATCTTTGTCCGTAGAAGACAAGATTAAAATTACACAGAAACTGGATGAATTAGGAATTCACTATATAGAAGGTGGATGGCCAGGTTCTAATCCCAAGGACGAAGAATATTTTTCTGTCGTTAAGTCTTTGAAACTTGTTCATGCTAAGATTGCCGCTTTTGGCAGCACGAGAAGAGCCAATATTAAAGTGGATGAGGATGCGAATATCAAGGCTCTCATTGATGCAGCCACACCAGTTGTAACAATAGTTGGCAAGAGTTCGGATGTGCAAGTCGTGAACATACTTGAAACAAGCTTGGAAGAGAACTTATCTATGATATATGATTCCATATCGTTTATAAAAAATACTGGTAGTCAAGTTTTCTTTGATGCTGAGCATTTCTTCGATGGTTATAAATCTAACAAAGAATATGCCCTACAGTGTTTGCAGGCAGCCCGGGAGGCTGGGGCTGATTGTTTGGTGCTCTGTGATACAAATGGAGGTGTGTTGACTAGTGAAATTACAGAGATAGTAGAGCGAGTCACAGAAGCCGTTGGGGGATCTGTTGGTATTCATTGCCATAATGATACGGATATGGCAGTAGCTAATTCCATCGCTGCTTTGAAAGCTGGAGCGGTGCATGTTCAGGGTACTATTAACGGATATGGGGAAAGATGTGGTAACGCCAACATTGTATCCTTAATAGCCAATTTAAAAATAAAGATGGGAATTGACTGCATAAATGATTCTCAACTGGAAAGCTTGACTGAGGTTTCTCATTACGTTAGTGATATTGTAAATATACCGCCTAACGGACAGCAACCATATGTCGGTGCAAGCTCTTTTAGTCACAAAGGTGGACTTCATGCAGCTGCAATGGCCAAAATGGATGAAAGTTACCAACATGTTTCTCCATCCCTTGTAGGTAATTTGACTCGTGTAGTAGTGTCGGAACTCTCTGGTAGAGGCAATATTCGCCACAGGTTAACGGGTTTAGGGTTGGAGGGCAAATTATCCAGTGAGCAAGAATTGAATCTATTGCAAAACATAAAACTTCGTGAGAGTAAGGGTTTTCAGTATGAAACAGCTGGAGCCTCTTTTGAGTTGATGGCAAGGAGAATATTGGATAATTACAAAGCTCCATTCGATCTTGTGGATTTTATGGTCATGGTAGAAAATAATCGTCGATTATCAGTTTCACAAGATTTCGAGGGAAATGAAGATTTGTTAGCGGAAGCAATGGTTAAAGTTAATGTGGATGGTCATATTATGCATACTGTTGCGGAAGGTAATGGACCTGTTAATGCTCTTGATAATGCTTTAAGGAAGGCTTTGTTGGAATTTTACCCATCTTTAATTGATGTGAAGCTTTTAGATTATAAAGTTCGGGTCGTAGATGAAGGTCAGGATACCAAGGCAGTGGTTAGAGTTTTAATTGAATCTACTGATGGTAAAGCTCAATGGCAAACTGTAGGAGCCTCTAGTAACATCATAGAGGCTAGTTGGATGGCTCTAGCTGATAGTTTCGAGTATTTTTTGATCCATTCTTGAAAGTGATTTATATCACCACCAAGCTGTTTCGTCTGGTTTTATCAATCTCTCTTCCATTTCTTCTTTCCAAGGACCTGAAGCCAAGTACTTCCATCCCCCGTCAGCAAATATAGTTAGTATGTTTCCTCTGTCTACTCGATTAGCCATTTTCATAGCACAGCTTAGAACTGCTCCAGAAGAAACTCCAGCGAACACACCTTCTAAATCCAATAAATTCCTAGCTGTTTGAAACGCTTCTTGAGTGTCTACTATAAATCGGCCATCCAATAATGACATATCAAGAAGAGGTGGGATATAGCCTTCATCTAGGCTTCTAAGTCCTTGAAGCTGGTCTCCCATTTTGGGTTCAACTCCTATAACCTTTAATTTAGGGTTATATTCTTTGAGTCTTTTACCGACTCCCATTAAAGTGCCTCCAGTACCTATGCCGGTTATTAGCATGTCTACGGATGGAAGATCTCGAATAATCTCTTCAGCTGTGTTTTCATAATGTGCTAGAAGATTTGCTTTGCTTTCAAACTGATGTGTATTACAGTGATTGTCTTCTTGTCCAATTTCTTCTGCTACCTGTATGGCACCTTTCATTCCTGCGCTCGGGTCACACCAGATTATCTCTACACCGTAGGTTGAGAGTAGGTCTGATATACCAGGAGTAGTTTTGTGAAGCATCACTATCTTCAATCTATAACCCCTCTGTTTGGCTATTAGTGCAAGTGCTAGAGCAGTATTGCCGGTGCTTGCTTCCACTATTGTGTCTCCAGGTTTGAGGTGGCCAGTTCTTTCTGCGTCATCTACTAAATACCTAGCTACTCTGTCTTTTATGCTACCGGTTGGATTATGTCCTTCCAGTTTAGCGAATATGCTCACGTTCTTGTTGGAATTAATTTTAGACAATTCGATTAAGGGGGTATTCCCCACATAATCTAGTATATTTGTCGGTTTTCTATTCATGACACTTCTCCCACAAGGTGTCTCAAAATTATATAATAACAATTATACATCTTTTATCGAAAAGAACCTTCATGGATAGTGCGGTGAGGCATGATGTTGACAATGTGCCCTGCCCAATCTACAATTCGGTTTGGGAAAATACCTAGACTAAATACAAGGGAATTATATATGTTAAGGATCAGGCTTCGTAGGGTGGGTGCAAAAAAGAATCCATTTTATCGCATCGTGGTGGCGGATTCACGATCGCCTAGAGATGGTAGCTTCGTTGATCAGGTGGGACATTACAATCCCCATACCGACCCTCCGACTGTAGACCTTGACCAAGAAAAGATAACTAAGTGGCTTAATAATGGTGCTCAACCGTCGGAACCTGTGCAAGGAATGTTGGAGAGGGTTGGTATTATCAACACTACGGATAGTTGATGAAAGAGCTTATAGAATACATTGCTAAATCCTTAGC
>CAZNWQ010000114.1:0-3750 GCA_964576965.1 uncultured Dehalococcoidia bacterium | reverse complement strand
ACAATTTTTTTATGACGATACAATGGCAGCAATCTTGGTGTAATAATATGTGGTCTTCACAAAATGAACTCCATTTGATCGTGATAAAGGATGAAAAAACCCTGCTAGGAATAGCTCCGATCATGAAGACTGATGGAGTGATTTCTTTTCTCGGTAGCACAGATCTATGGGATATGCACGACTTTATAGTTGAAAATGGGAAAGAACAACAATTTTTCGAAGCGTTTGTTCAATACATCAATACGCAGCATTGGAATCAGCTATGTCTAGAAAGTTTAATAGCAGGCTCTCCCACATTAGAGTATTTTATACCAGAATTACGAAAAACTGGGCTAACCCCAGAACTATTACCAGAAGATCAATTGATGGGGTTACACTTACCTGGCGATTGGGAACAATATCTTTCCAATCTGTCAAAAAAGGATCGGCATGAATTAAGACGGAAACTAAGAAAATTAGAAAGAGAAGCCGATTATGAAGTAACCCAATTTACCTCACCAGACGATGTTTATTCGCATATGGACATATTCTTGGATCTCATGAGTCAGAGCAGAGAAGAAAAATCCGACTTCCTTACTCCTTCAAGAGGAGAGTTCTTCAAACAAATGGCCTACAACATCGCATCAGATAACATGTTGAAACTTTTCTTTTTATCTGTTGATAACGTAAAAATAGCTGCCACGTTTTGTTTTGATTACAATAATACCCTGTATCTATATAACAGTGGACACAACCTTGAGTACGCCTCTCTTGGCACAGGGTTCTTATTGAAAGCATTGTGTCTTAAAATGGCTATTGAAGAAGGAAAAGATTATTACGACTTACTGAGGGGTTCTGAAGGATATAAACAGCACTTAGGCGCAGCAGAACAAATACTCTACAAACTTTCTGTAACCAAATAATTCCACCGCAAAACCTTGGTAGCATGGTCACTTAATTTTACAAGGGTGATACTCTTGAACAATGAATCTACATATACCAACCCTGTTAATAGAATAGCTATTATAAGCGTTCATGGTTGTCCACAGGCCCTTTTAGGCGGTAAAAGTGCTGGAGGCATGAATGTATATGTATCGCAAATTGCCAGTTCGCTGGGCAGAAAAGATATAGAAGTTGACGTATTCACTAGATCTCATACTTCGTGCGCTAACAGAATCAATGAGGTGGCTGATAACGTTCGAGTAATTCATCTAGACGCGGGCAGTATTGAAGATGAAAAAGACACGATAAAGGACACTCTAAATGAATTCGAGAGCAACGCAATTGATTTTGTTAATAAAGAAGGAACACGATACGACTTAATTCACTCTCAATATTGGTTTTCCGGTAAAGTCGGGGCACATCTGGCTGAGCGGTGGGCAATACCTCATATAGTGACCTTTCATACTCTATCTGAAAACAAAATTAAGGCTAGAATCGGTGAACTGGAACCGGAAGAGAGATTTTATGCCGAACGGGAAATAGCTAAAACGGCAGACCGGATAATTGGTTTCAGTGAACATGAAAAAAGCATATTGATCAACTCATATGAAGCTCCTGTCGACAGAGTGGCCATAATTCCATGTGGTGTGGACATTGATCTCTTCAAGCCATATGCAGACTATTCTGCTAAAGAACAACTTGGTCTGGAAAACATGACCGTACTTTTGTATGTCGGAAGATTAGAGCCACTTAAAGGCATTGATATTCTTCTGAAAGCAGCAAGTATTATGGACCATTCTGAAAATCTTAAGGTACTCATTATTGGTGGTGATGACGATCAAGATCAGGAACTATGCAGATTAAAAACACTGGTTAAAGAACTGAATATATCTGACAAAGTCATCTTTTTGGGTCGAATAGAACAAGACGCACTCCCCACATATTATAATGCTGCAGATATATGTGTGGTCCCTTCATTTTATGAAAGTTTTGGTTTAGTGGCATTGGAGGCAATGGCATGTGGAACTCCGGTTGTTGCATCTAGGGTTGGTGGGTTAACAAGTATAGTGAAAAACAACATTACTGGACTACTGATTCCATGGCGTTTTCCAGAAACCTTTGCTGATGGCATTGATTCGATGTTGGCTAACAAAACTAACCGGCAGTATATGTCAGACCAAAGTCGCACATTAGCTCTATCTTTGAGCTGGGACAGTGTGACACACAAATTGATTGAAACCTATAACTCAACCTGCCGCATTACGAAAAGTGAATAGAAAATTGATCGATATACACAATCATATCTTGAATGGAATCGATGACGGAGCTTCAAATTTAGAGGAATCCATTGCAATGGCAAATATAGCATCGATGGACGGAATAGACGTCATAGTCACAACTCCTCACGACAGGGACGTTTTAGATCGACACTCAATAGATAAACTAGTTACTATAAAAGAAACCCTCGAACTATCATTAAAGCAACACAATGTACCACTGAAACTTATAATTGGCATGGAAAACCATATGGAATTAAACTTGATTGAAAGAGTAAAACATGGCAGATCTCTTCCTATAGAAGGTACCAACTATATTTTAGTCGAATTACCATTTGATTTTTACCCATACTATACTAACGAAGTATTGAACAGCATACAGAACATGGGTTTGCTACCAATTATTGTTCATCCTGAACGTAATGTGGCTATTCAAACTGACATTAGCATAGTGCATTCCCTTAAAAGAGCCGGATTCCTCATACAAGTTGATAGTGGCAGCATTGAAGGATCGTTCGGAAACTTGTCTGCAATTACATCAAAAAATTTGTTAAAACATAGATTGGTAGATTTCATTGCTACAGATGCACATTCAAGCCAAGGGACTCGAATTCCAATTATATCTAGAAGCGTAGATATAGCGGCAACATTGATAGGGGATAATGAAGCACAAAATCTAGTGAATAGAAATCCCCAGATGTTGCTATCTAACGAATCTGTGCCTAGTCTATATAAATAATCTTACAGCTCTGAAATTTCAGGATAGACACAAAAATCTAGTGGCCTTTAGAAACATATTTCTCAAAACATTAGCTCTTCTAATTGAATAAGCTGCCACTGATGCTGACAGAAATCCGATAATCAATCCACCCAGGACGTCCATTGGATAACATACTCCTGAATACACACGTGCTAAACCGTATATAAAACCCAAACCAAAGAGTATATGGAAAGCACGGGTATTACCAAAGGATATTCCCCAAGCCATGGCAAATATTATACAAGCTGGATTAGAAGGAAACGAGGAGTCTGTGGGCTGATAGAACAAAAGATTGACATCCAGAACTTCAAATGGCCGTTCCCTGAAATACATTAAAGTAAGTATTGGAACTATAGAATTTGCTATCGCCACACCCAAGCCTGCAGCCATAACACCAAATTGATGTCTATCTCTTTGTTCCTCTGTTTTCCATCCAAACCAAATGGATAGCAATATCATTGAAGACAAAACCGGTACAAAATAATCATTTACCAAAAATGCACTAACCCGGTCCAATAAATCACTTTCACCCACAAATCTATTTAGGTAAAGAAAGATCTCTTTGTCTATTTTAGATATCGTTTCCAAATGACCCCTATGTTATTGAACAAAATATTCAAAAATGTGGTATTTTTCATCGACCATATGCCAGAGTAATGCTGGTTTGATAGAAACCTGTTGTATCTGTAGAGAGATGTCGCAAGGTAGGTGAACAATATCGATAGAAGAGCACAAGAAATAAAAGCCAAAAACTGCTGTAATCCTGCTAATCCTCCTTCGGTATCGGGTATA
>CAZNWQ010000113.1:0-3751 GCA_964576965.1 uncultured Dehalococcoidia bacterium | reverse complement strand
AGGCCTTCTTGGTGGACCATTGGGATACCGGAAAGTTACTCTATACCTTGATGAAAATAGGATGCTACCTATGACTTATATTCCTGCTGAGTCTCCTCTGGTGGATCACCTTACGTCCCGCGGTGTATCTTTGAAAGTTGAAACATCGGATTCGTAGACAGATAATTTGAATCGATAATGCGTGGGGTGTTATCGCTTGCTAGTGTACTGTGGTTGCGCCTATTCCCGGATGGATCCCTAACATTCAATACGTGATGTCTCCCCATACCATATTTCTAATTTAAGGAATTATTAACGCAATGGAAGTTGGTATTATAGGTCTTCCGAAAAGTGGAAAAACCACCATATTTAACGCTGTCACTGCTGGTTCTGCTATTGTAGATGGATTCGCAAAAAGTTCAAATATTGGCGTGGCTAAAGTTCCTGATAAACGCTTATTAACCTTGTCGAATCTGTTTAACCCTAAACGTACGACTCCTGCAGAGATAACATTTATAGATTTACCTCCACCACCTGATGGGATTGGTGATACCAGAGGGATTTCCGGTGAGTTTTTGAATAATCTTCAGGCAGTAGACGTACTTTTGCTGGTCTGCAGGAGTTTTAGTGATCCTTCTGTGATACATGTTGATGATCTGGTTGATTTTAAAAGAGATGCAGAAAGTATGATGTACGAATTAGTTTTTTCTGATATTGATCTTGTAAGTAGAAGAATCGACAAACTACTCGAAAAGTACAAAGGCGCTTCAAAGATCGAGCGTGCCACTCTCGATAAAGAAAAAGATTTTTTCAACCGACTTAAAGACCAACTTGGAAGTAATATCGCTATCCGAGACCAAACTATCACAACCGAAGAATGGAAAATTCTTGTTGGTTATCAACTTCTCACGGCCAAACCTGTTATTACTGTTGTCAATATTGACGAAAACCAGATTCAGGAACAGCAAGCTATGTTAGACCAATTAGGGCTATTTAAAGACAAATCGGATATGGGCATGACCACCATGTGCGGAAAACTTGAAATGGAGCTTGCACAAATGGATAAAGCAAGTGAAAAAGAGTTTCGGGAAGACCTTGGTATGCAGCAAAGCGGGATGGATCAGGCTATAGATTTATCTTATCAGGTAGGCGGGAAAATCTCTTTTTTTACTGTGGGGGAAGATGAGGTTAAGGCGTGGGAGATTCCTTCTGGCATATCCGTTCAACGGGCAGCCGGTAAGATTCATACCGATTTAGAGCGTGGTTTCATTCGAGCTGAGGTAATACATTATGAAGAACTCATATCATGTTCTGGGGTTTTGCCTGACGCTCGGAAAAAAGGATTAATAAGATCTGAAGGAAAGGACTATATTGTGAGGGACGGAGATGTGGTCAACGTTCTTTTCAATGTTTAGCTACACATTATCGCTAGTTGGGAGCCAGAAGTACTACTGTCTTAGCCCCCAACTCTTAATCAAGTGATGAGCTATAGCAGTTGGGCCGGGAATTGATAGTAATTTACTGGAATTTCTCAGGGCTAACAGGATTTCATCTCTGTGGAACCATTGAACATCAATCATTTCCTCCTCGTCTTTATGAATAGCTGTTGTTACTGCGACTGCGTGGCATCCTATCATCAAAGAATGCGGCAGTGGCCATGGTTGGGATGAATGATATTTGATGTCAGTGATTTCTATACCTGCTTCCTCAAGTACCTCTCGTGTAACCGCTTCTTCAATTGATTCTCCTTGGTCTATAAATCCTGCAAGAGCTGAATACATGTTCATATTGGCTAATCTGCCGTGAGATTGCCCTAAGAGGCAGTAGTCACCATTCGAAACTAGCACTATCATGACTGGATTTGTTCGAGGAAAATCTTCCATATTCCAGTTGTCACAAAGCCGCATGTGCCCGCCTTGCCTAATGGAAGTAGAAGATCCACAGGAAGAACAGTAAATTGCGTTTTGATGCCAAATAAGTTGGCTGTGAGCTTGCGCAATAATACTTGATTCTTCTTTGTTGATCTGCTCAGCTGCCTGCCTGATTTCTTCAAATGAGCAGTTAAACTTTGAGCACAAGGTTTTTATCGGAATATTGGATTTTTCTGCGTTGATAACGAAATGTGCTTGTTTGTTCATCAATCCAAGAAATATTGGGGCAGTTTGGATATTGAAGTCATCGATAACCTCAGCGTTAGTCCAAAGGAGGGATTTTTTTTGGTGTTTCGACAAACCAACTTTTGAGCCATAAAAAAGGAGAAACCTTGAGGAATGATCTCTTGTAGCTTCCGATAGCCATTTTTCGCTTCGCCGTTCTATGTGTCCTCTGTCTAGAGGATTTCCTGAAAATACGTGCGATGAATGGTTCATAGCAACACCTGTCCTCAAAATATAGTAATCAATACTTGACCAATTTTAATATATTTTTAATAAGAATGATCTTTTGTTAATCAACTTGGATTCTGTATAGCAGCTTCGGTTAGTGTATCAATAGCTACACAGTTTTTACACTTAGAACTTCTATTAGGGGCAATGGGCGATTGCAATACCTGTTGTGCTTTCGATAAAAGATTGGGAATCAGCTTATCTGGATGTAATGTGACAGGTACAATTTTGGGCTGGAACTGCATTAAGAAACCAGCTTGAGAGATTACAGAATCAACTTCGTCGATCGTACTTTGTTCTGTTAAAGGTTCCATGTAGACCAAGGCAATGTGTTTTACTGGTCCCATCCCTAATTCATTAGCAATAAAAGCATATGCATTGAGTTGAATTTCATATCCAGCTAGCAAGTATCCCTGGTTTGTACTATAACGTGAAGTCTTGTAGTCAATAATCGTTAAGGAAGCATCAGTCATTCGGAATATACCGTCGGCCTCGCCTCGAAGAGTTATGCCTGATTGTTCGTGAAATATTGAAAATTTTGAGTAATGGGGAGGTTTTATGTAATGATCGATGCTACCAAGACTTGCCAGCCAATCTGGAAGTTTACCGTGCTCATCGATATAAGCGTGTACAATCTTCTTGTTGTACGAATCTATAGTACTGAAAATTCCAGGAAACATTTGGTAAGGAAGAGGCCGTACGTTGTAGCCTATCCAAATGCAACGATAACATGGGTTATATCCTGCCAGCTGGGACAGCCATTTACCGCTAACTGTTAAAGCTGTTGTCATTACGGGCCTCTTGTCGATGTATAGCTAACATTGTTTCAGAACCTCGGGAATGATTTCATTTGCGAACTGGGTCAGAATTGATTCCACGGTGCTTCCGGATGAAGGAATTGCCCGTATGGTAATTTGGTTGACGCCAGTCTGTGCTATCTGGATCATTTGCTTTACCACCTGTTCCTGATTTCCTGCAACAACCATATGTCGGATATAGTTGTCGGGGACTAAATGCGCTTTTTGCAGCATTAAGTTGTAGTCTCTCTTTGCTAACATTTGATATAAATTGTCAGGAATTGGCAGCAATCCAAGAGGTTTCAAGAATTTGAAATTTGGAAAATTAGCCCACAAGGGTAAGGCTACTCCTGGTTTGACAGCCTCGTATGCGTTTGCGATGTTATCATCGATACATAGATCTACTCGGCATACCTTGTGAAAAAACTCAGTTGGCTTTGTTCGTTTCTTTTCCCCTATATTGACGTTATCTAAAGCGTGGTTGAGCCCTTCGGGGGACGCAAAAGCTGCGGTCATCACTCCATCAGCTAATTCTCCAGCGAGCTGTAAAATATATTTACTACGCGTGCCTAGAATAATGGGAATGTGAGA
>CAZNWQ010000112.1:0-3784 GCA_964576965.1 uncultured Dehalococcoidia bacterium | reverse complement strand
GCAGGAAGTGCTGCTGTAATGCTAGCCATATTGCCTACAACACCAGACTTTAAGTCCGGTGTACTCTTTCTGGTGTTCTTCTCAATCGGCACAATGATATCGATGGCTATATTCACTGTCATAATATCCACTCCATTTGCTGTTACATCAAAATCTGATAAGTTGAGTAATATAATAATTTCTGCAGCAGGCTTGCTAAGTATATTACTTGGGCTGGCTTTGGGATCTGATATCTTGTTTGGAACAAACATGACAGGCATATTATGGTACTAATCAGTAAGAATGATTATTAGCACCAAGCCCACTACAACTAGATATCACGGGTTAGATGCCCTAAGAGCTTTTGCTATGATTATGGGAGTTGTACTGCACGCAGCTTTGCTTTATGCAGATGCCGATCTAGCATATGAAGTTACTGGTAAAAAGGATACACCAACATCTGAAACATTGGGAGTGATATTCTTCTTTATTCACACATGGAGAATGCCGGTTTTCTTCCTACTTGCTGGTTTCTTTACCAGACTCATGATTGAAAGACGAGGTACTCTAAATCTTCTAAAAAACAGATCCATACGAATCGGTATTCCATTGATTGTTGGTTCACTAACGTACAATTTGTTATTTGGTTTTGGATCTATATTTCAACTCCATCATCTCTGGTTTTTATACGACCTAGTATGGATGTATTTGATTATATGTTTCATAAAGTACCTGTGCAGATATAGGTCTGGAATAATTACACAAAAATTTGACTGTGTTTTCAGTTCATATGGAAACTTGTGGTATCTTATGATTCTTCTTATTCCTGCCACTACAGTAGGTCGACCGTTTTTTTTCAACTGGATTAACACCGACATTGGAATCCCCGGACCATTCTTCATAACCAGCTTTTTATATTTCCTTATAGGGTGGTTTATGAACCGGAACACCAAAATACTGTCAATACTTTCAAATAATTACAAGAGGAGCCTGATACTTGCAGGAGGGACATTCGTCTTGTTCCTGACAGTGATAAGTTTAGCTGATGCCAACAAAGACACCGAAGAAGGTGGACTGTATTACTTGATTGGATTAGTACTTTCACCTATTACAACATTCCTATTAGTAATCACCTTTATAGGCTTAGCAGATAGACTTTTTAAAACTAGTAACGCAATAATCACTTATTTTGTAGATGCATCTTACTGGATTTATTTATTGCATTTAGTAGTGGTATTTGTTGTTGGCAGCGTGGTAATCACTACAGTTGAACCGATTGTCGGTGTTTCAATAAACATAATTTTAACCACGTTGATTTGTATCTGTACATATCATGTTTTGGTAAGATACACCCCAATAGGGTGGACATTGCATGGAAACAAAGGTGGATTGATTAATCTGATAAAAAAGAGGTCAGAAAATGAATAAGTCTTCACACAGTTTTGGAGATGGAACTTTACATAACTCGATTAACTCAAACATTGCCCAAAGCATAAACGGACTCGACATACATTACCTTGACTCAGGGGAAGTCTATGACAAGAAACCGTTAATACTACTATTGCATGGATTCCCTGAGTTGGCATACAGCTGGAGAAAAATTATTGTGCCCTTATCTCAGGCAGGTTATCGTGTTATAGCACCTGATCAAAGGGGATTTGGTAGAACTACAGGATGGGATAATTCATATACAAACGACTTATCTACCTATAGCCACATAAATTTGGTCAGAGATATGGTGGGTTTAGTATATTCCCTGGGATATGACTCTGTAGAATGCGTGATAGGCCACGATTCCGGGGCAGGTGTAGCAGGATGGGCATCAATCATACGTCCAGACATATTCAAATCTGTGATACTTATGAGCGCTCCTTTTGCAGGCCCCCCCTCAATACCTTTCGATACAAACAATAATCCCATAGGTCAAATATATGGTCGACCAGATAATATATCCGAAGAACTCGCCTCATTGAAACGACCACGAAAGCACTATCAACACTATTACAGGACACCAGAGGCTAATAAAGATATGACAGAATGCAGTCAAGGAGTACACTCTTTTTTAAGAGGTTATTATCATTACAAAAGTGCTGACTGGCAAGGCAATAAACCGTTCCAGCTCGAATCCTGGACTGCTGGAGAGTTAGAGAAAATGCCAACCTACTATATAATGGATTTAGAAGATAATATGGCTCAAACCGTAGAAAAAGAGATGCCAACTCAATCTCAAATAGACTCCTGCAAATGGCTAACAGAAACTGAACTGTCCGTATATGCCGAAGAGTATTCCAGAACAGGATTTCAAGGTGGATTAAATTGGTACAGACGAGGAGGAAACGTAGCTTCAGCCTCAGGAAATCAGCAAGCTCTGGAAGTCTTTTCTGGAAAGAAGATAGACACACCATCATTATTTATAGCAGGTGAACAGGATTGGGGCCCACAACAAAGACCCGGTGCATTGAGTAATTTACAGAACAAAGTATGCAGTAACATGAAAAACATGCTTTTCATTGATAAAGCCGGACATTGGGTTCAACAAGAACAACCTGAAGAAGTATGCAAGCTAGTTATAGAATTCCTGAAAACAATATAGACTACAGTACCAACCAGATAACTACTGCTGATATCACCAATGTAGCGATAATAAGAACTATCTTTTTGGTTCTTTTGGGTTTCTCAGGAACTCCGAACTGATTAACATATTCACTCATTGTTTACATCCAATCTATATGCATTCTAATTTTCATTTCAACGATTTGGGGATTTACACTGATAATTTATGTCCATTGAAATTCTCCATTTGGACCTAGAGGTAAAGCAGGATTATAGGCTATTTCCCACAGAAATCCGTCTGGATCTGCAAAGTATCCAGAATAACCACCCCAAAATGCTTTCTCCGCCGTTTTAATCAATCTACCACCAGCTAATGTAGCCTTTTGTAGCAATTCATCTACATTTTCAACAGACTCCGTGTTGTATGCCAAAGTAAACTGTGGATGGTTATCAGAACCAATATGAAAGCCCACGTCCTCGGATAATTTGTCTATTTGATACAAAGCCAAAGCCATACCAATCATATTGAAGGCCACTATACTTCCATTATCGGTCGCAGGTTTCCAACCAATACGTTTATAAAACTCCACAGATTTTTCCAAGTCACGAACACCCAATGTAATAAAACTGATCCGCTGATCCAATCTATATCACCCCATTTTCAGTCATCACAGCCAGTTCTTCCTTCTTGATCCCGAACTCATCACAATATATCTCCTGATTGTGTTCACCAATCAAGGGTGCTCTCCTGGAAATAGCCCAAGGTGAGTCATTGTATATACCAGCTGGTCCAGGATATTTAAATGTTTTCGACAACTCAGGATGTTCAACATCCGTCCAAAAGCCTCTGTCCTCCAAGTGTCCATCATTGATCAAATCATCTGGTGTTCTAATTGCACCCCAGGCAAATCCCCTCTGTTGACCTCCGTGATAAACCTCATCCTGAGTGCGATTAGCCACAAAATCAACAAACAAGCTGCTTATATTTGGGCCATTATCCTTAATGAATTGAGAATCGTTATATTTATCGTCCAAAAGATCCCCTGCCATACCATAACTGTCCATCCACTCCGCCAAGACTCTCAGCCTTTCCGGTGTTAATCTGGCAGGAGCTATACCCGCATTAATATATTTGCCATCTTTACACATCAATTGGCTTTTAGGCATATTGAAACTCGCAACAGAGGAGGCATGTCTCCCTGTATTTCTACGAACTTCTTCGCCAGTGTATTCGTATGTCATAGTATGCATT
>CAZNWQ010000111.1:0-3830 GCA_964576965.1 uncultured Dehalococcoidia bacterium | reverse complement strand
AAAAACGGAGATATAGTAGCAGAGTTAAAAGGCAAAACAAAATCACTACTTAAAGCTGAAAGATTGGCACTAAATTTTTTACAGAGGGCGAGTGGTATCGCCACAGAAACTAGAGAGTATGTAAAAGAGATAGAAGGCACGAGCGCTCGTATACTTGATACGAGGAAAACAACTCCTGGACTGAGAGAAATAGAAAAATATGCAGTTACAGTTGGAGGAGGCTATAGCCACAGATTTAACTTATCCGACGGTGTATTGATTAAAGACAACCACATATCAAGCTTGCGTTCGGAGCTAACGCTTCGAGATATAATATCAAAGGCCAGACAGAATACTCCCCATACATTGACTATAGAAATAGAAGTGGAAAATTATGAGGATGCTAAAGAGGCATTTGAAGGCAAAGCAGATATCATACTACTAGATAATATGACACCAGAAAACATGAAAAGAGTTGTAGAATTAGTTGATGGACAATGCCTATTAGAGGCATCCGGTGGAATAAACATCAACACCGTGCGCCTGGTTGCAGAGTCAGGAGTGGACTTGATATCCGTAGGGTCAATAACACATTCTGCCAAATCCCTAGACATTAGCCTAGATTTCAGGGCAGAATAATATCGGAACTCCTTATAACAAAACAACGAATTAATTTACCCTTAAAAGATGCGTCATCTTGCATCGCTTTTGTATTTGTGAGATACTCTGCGACGTAGATCCGAATCGGGTCTCTTTTTTTCTAGACAGATTGGAAGTAAAGTTTATGGTATCACCAGCAGAAAAAGAAACAACTCAAGACACGTTGACAATGAAATCCTTGCTCGAAGCAGGGCTTCATTTCGGCCATCAAACACAAAGATGGCATCCACGAATGAAGCAATATATATTCGCTCAGCGTAATGGCATTCACATAATAGACCTCCAGCAATCAATGTCTTTACTAGAGAGGGCATCCGCTTTCGTTGCTGACCTCGTTGCTAATGGGCAAACCATACTGTTCGTAGGCACAAAAAGGCAAGCCCAAGATTCTATTGAACAAGCAGCCACTCGATGTGAAATGTTCTACATCAAAAACAGATGGCTAGGTGGAATGCTTACAAATTTCAGTACAATACAAAAGAGAATAGATTATCTGATCAATCTTGAAACCGAAAAAGACAAAGGGTTGTTCAGCGTCCTAACTAAAAAAGAAGGACTCAAGAAGCAAGAGGAATTAGATAGATTGAACAGAAATTTCGGTGGCGTTAAGAACATGAGAAACTTGCCTGGAGCTCTGTTCGTTGTAGATATAGGACTGGAAAACATAGCAGTATTAGAAGCAAGAAAAATGAACATACCAATAGTCGCAATGGTAGACACAGATTGCGACCCGGATCTTGTAGACTACCCTATAGCCGCGAACGATGATGCAATTAGGTCTATCAGCCTTACGGTGAATTGTATGGCCGATGCTGTTATCGAAGGCATGGCAAGGAGGGAACAACAATTAGAATCCCTCCAGCCAACAACAGACACCACTGAAAGTGAGTCCAGCAATATGGACAATGATGAACCTACAGCAACATTGAACGCCGAACCAACAACGGATGACCGTGAAAATACCGCAGAAACAATAGAGGTGGATGAGCCTCCATCAACAGAAAATGTTGACATCAACACTGACAATAACAGCACAGAAGGCAGTTAAGATATGGCCGATATCTCCGTAGAAGCCATAAAAGCCTTGAGAGAAGAAACTAGTGCAGGGATAATGGATTGTAAAAACGCTTTAGCAGAATCCAATGGAGACCTGCAAAAGGCCGCTGAAATACTCAGAGAAAAAGGACTCCTAACCGCTAGTAAAAAATCCTCCCGAGAAACGTCAGAAGGTATAATTGACTGCTATATACACACTGGTGGCAGAGTAGCGGCAGTAGTAGAGTTAAATTGTGAGACAGATTTTGTGGCCAGAACCACTGAATTCAAGGATTTGGCTCATAATTTAGCCATGCAAGTGGCTGCAATGGCGCCGACTTATCTCGATAGTGAATCCGTGCCCACATCTGAAAATGTAAACCCTGAAGAATCTTGTCTGATGGAACAATCTTTTATAAGAGACCCGTCAACCACCATAAGGGATCTAGTAAACGAGACGGTAGGTAAGGTTGGTGAAAACATTAGGGTAAGAAGGTTTCAAAGATTCTCCCTTGGAGAATAGAGAAACCCATCCAGAATCATTTGCTCCAATTAAACTAATATAAATGCAAACACAATGTTATCCCAATATCTCGTGTCTCTTAAACATAAATTGTAAGAGTAAAGAACCAATAACTGCATAATACTAATATTGGAGTCGGGTATGAGTACTATCCAGGAAACCATAGATCAAAGCGAGAAAAAGAACACTAACTCTACAGAAGCCCTGAAAAGAGAGTTAGGTAGCGTAAGGACTGGAAGGGCTAATCCTGCAATACTGGACGGGGTAATGGTAGACTATTACGGATCATCCACACCATTAAACCAAATAGCGTCCATATCCGCACCAGAAGCTAGGCTTCTAGTAGTGCAGCCGTGGGACCCTCAGAGTATCCCATCAATAGAAAAAGCAATCCAACAACTAGGAACTGGCATCAATCCCGCTATTGACGGTAATATACTAAGACTTCCAATCCCCGCTTTGACTGAGGAAAGACGGAAAGATATGGTAAAACAAGTTAGACAGAAAATAGAAGAAAGCAGAATCTCCGTGAGAAATAACCGCAGGGATTCCATAGAACAAATAAGATCACTGGAAAAAAATAAGGATATATCTCAGGACGAAAGCAGAAGAGCACAAGATCAAATACAGAAAATAACTGACTCCTATATAAATGAAGTAGACCTTCTGGGAGCAGAAAAAGAGAAGGAAGTAATGGAAGTTTAACCCGTTACAGGGATAAATAGGACATAGAGTCTAGACCTTGAGAAATGAGACGCACGAACAAAGATTCACTCAACAAGAATATTAGCCGCAATGGAGTCCTTACTCACCTGGCTATAATTATGGACGGAAACGGTCGCTGGGCAGAAAACAAGAGGCTGCCCAGGCTAGCCGGCCATCGGGCTGGTACAGAAAATATACGCAGCATAATCGAAGAATCTGCAAAGCTTGGTATACAGCACCTAACTCTGTTCGCATTTTCAACCGAAAATTGGCGACGCCCATCAAGTGAAGTTGAAGGAATAATGGACATTCTCAAGAATGTTATTAACAATGAAACATTTTCTTTACATCAACAAGGTGTCAAAATATTGCATATCGGTTCTCTGCAAGGACTTTCACAAGAATTAAAGAAGTCCATCTCATACGCTACGGAGTTAACTCGCAATAATAAAGCTCTCTGCCTAAACATAGCATTTAATTACGGAGGCAGAGCAGAAATATTAGAAGCTACAAAAAAGATGTTAACAGACAATATATCTGCTCAAGATATTGACGAGAAGACTTTTTCCAGTTACTTAGACACGGCAGGAATACCTGATCCAGATCTGATAATTAGAACAGGAGGAGAGATGAGATTGAGTAATTTCTTAATCTGGCAATCAGCTTACAGCGAATATTATAGTACAACCAAGTTTTGGCCAGATTTTAAGAAAAGCGACCTACGTAAAGCATTAGACACCTATAAACGCCGAGATAGACGTTTTGGAGAAATAACTACTGGTTAATCAAATTGTAGAAGATTTTGTATAATAACCCATACATATCAAAATATAATAGATTTGTAGCAAACTGATGAAATCTCGAATAATAACTGCCATTCTTGGCATACCAATTAATTCTCCAATACCTGCTTCTATTTCTCCAAACC
>CAZNWQ010000110.1:0-3974 GCA_964576965.1 uncultured Dehalococcoidia bacterium | reverse complement strand
AAATTGGCCACGTCGATGATGAAGCTAGAGCATTAAGAATGATGGCTAGAAATAGTAATACATACGGGGAAATATACAATGTGACTGGAAAAGATTATTTCAGTGACGAAGGTTATGTGAATACATGTGCTAAGGTTTTGGGAGTATCACCAGATAAAATATTCATCCCATCAGACATAATGGATAGAATGGCAACAGACGTAAGACAAACTCTAATACAAAGACTGGCTCCATATATCCATCCTTGGGATCATAGTACAATCTTCAGTATAGATAAACTCTGCAAACACTTACAATATGAACCGGAATATAACTTAGAATCAGCCATGGCTCAAACATTTGAGTGGTTTCAATTAAATAACATGCACAACACTAGACAATACGACTTCTCAGACGAAGACGAGTTAATAAACACACTGTCATAAAATAACAATTACCTAGGCATCTGAACATGTCCTTGTATAATGCCTATATATGGTATTCGTTAGATTATCTCAGAAAAGTATGAGTCTGTACCACTATTCAGTTGCAGCAGATGGATTATAAATCTCTGAAGAACCTATACCCACAAATTTTTTGTCATCAGTTTCCTGTTTACCGCCAACAATAAGTATTCTACCGTCTCCCAGTTCATTGGCCGTATACAGCCTGCCGCGTGGTACTGAAAGGTTGGCGATAGGGGCCCACAAATTTGTTGAAGGAGTATATGCCTCTATTGTTTCAGGCTCTCCGTCCACTTCAGCTCCACCCACCATTACAATCCTTCCGTCGGCTTGAGGAAATGAGTAATGGTATATACGAGGAGACGACATTGGAGGTATAGATTCACTGTCGAACTGTAATGTAGCTGGGTCGAATATTTGGATCGTACCCATAACATGGTTCTGACCGTACCATCCTGGTTGTTGCCATTCACCACCAGAAACCATGATTTTCCCATCTTTTCGCACTAAAGCATTGGTGCCTTGAGCACGAGGAACGGCAGGAACTCCGCCAGAAGACCAAATCCCAGTCCCTGGGTCATATATCTCTGCCAAGAACTCTCCAAATAGTATAACCTTACCACCTACAGAGGCTGAGCTTTGCCCATAATGCTCTTCCATCATTGGAGCAATAGCAGACCACGTTCCAGAGCTGGGATCGTATATCTCAGCGGTTATAAACGCCGATCCTCCTGTTTTAGTCACGTCTGACCCGCCCGCAACTAGAACTCGGCCATCTTCTAGAACAGAGGCAGACGCCCATCTCCTAGGATCAACCATCGAACCCGTTACAGACCAGGTACCAGACGCAGGTTCATATATCTCAGCTGATCCTTCATCTGTATCACCAAAAACCAATACAGATCCATCATTCAGTAAAACGGAAGTATGCCCCTCGCCTCTTTTAACAGATAGTTTTCCAGCTGAAGACCAAGTTGAAGAAACTGGATCGAATATTTCTGCGGTGTCCAAAGGCTTAGAAGGTTTTTGCTGACCTCCAACCACGAGTACTCGACCATCATTCAGTGTGGTGGCGGTATGGCCCCATCTGGCATCGGTCAGGCTAGGTCCGAGTACGGTATCACCTCCACCCCCACAACCTAGCGTTGCAACTACGATAACTACTAATACGGCATAAATGGTCGACTTGAACATCTTTACCTCTAGCATATCCCACCTCCTGATGCAGAAGTTTACATACACCTGATCCGCTTAGATCTTATAAACTTGAATGTTATTCTTTCAAGGACGGATCATAAATTTCAGAAGTTGCTATACCAATGTACTTGCCATCATCAGTTTCGATTTTACCACCAATCACTAGGATTCTGCCATCATCTAATTTGGTGCCACTAGGAGCACCGTTGGTGTCAGTTCCTCTGTCTGCCGTGAATGTGGCTACTTCAGTCCAAAGCTTTGTTGTTGGATTGTATATCTCGATACCAGCGGTTCCAACCACCAACACTCCATCATCTTGAAGAAACGTAGATTGATATATGTGTGGTGCAGCCATAGAAGGAATTTCACTGCTAGAAAATACGTTGGTCGACGGGTCAAAGGTTTGTATCGTTGCCATAACGTGGACCTGTCCCTGCCATCCGGGTTGTTTCCATTCACCTCCTGCAATCATCACTTTCCCATTCTGCAATATAATGGTACTAGTACCTCTATTCCTCTCCACCGCAGGAACTCCAACGGATGACCAGACTCCAGTTTCAGGGTCATACATTTCAGCTAGTGTCTTACCAAATATAACTACCTTACCATTTACCAATACGGAACTGTGCCCTGAATGCACTTCTACCATATCCCCTGTAATTTCCCATTGACCACTAACAGGGTTGTATATTTCAGAAGACGCGAATTGAACATCACCACTTTTTGTAACGTCTGTACCTCCAGATACTAATACCCTACCATCATCTAACAAATCTGCAGAGGCAAATGCTCTGGGTGCATTTAAAGATCCTGTAGGAGACCAGGTCCCAGAAGCTGGATCATATAACTCTGCTGATCCGTCGTCTGTATCACCAAATACCAAGACAGATCCACTATTGAGTAAAACAGAACTAAGACCGTCTCCCCGTTTTGCAGACATAGTCCCTGCTGATGCAAACGTTAAGGAAACTGGATCGAATATCTCAGCTGAATCCAGTGGTTTTGAAGGTTTGGCCTGGCCACCCACTATCAACACTTTACCATCTGTAAGCTTTGTAGCGGTGTGTCCCCATCTACCTTCGGAAATATTTGGACCGACTATGGTATCACTACTCCCCCCACAACTTGTAATAAAAACCATAGCTATAGTAATCAAAGTACAAACAAAAAACTTAGGAATTTTGGCGAGAAACATGAATGGCTCCTTTTAAAATGAGTACTGGAAAATTTCCATATCGGCTAATCCTAATGCGATTGATATATGTAGTCAATACCTACAAATTAGAAGTAAAACAGGAAAGTTAAAAGAGCTTGGAAGATAAGTAATACATTTACCTTCCAAGCCCTTCACTAGATACAATAAATACAACCAACTTTGATAAACAGCTTAGATAGTACCTGATTTGCCCAAGTTGCCTATTTCATCGTCGCTGATTCCTAACTCACCTGACAATATTTCCTTGTTGTGTTCACCAAGGAACGGCGCCCTCCGGGATATTTGCCATGGAGATCCTTTGAATATGCCCCCTGGACCTGGATGCTTCAGTTTTATACCAAGCTCTGGGTAATCTACTTCTGCCCAATAGTCTCTGTCATCTAAGTGAGGATCCTGCATAACCTCGTCCAAATTCCTTATTGCACCCATGTTGAATCCTCGCTTTTGACCTCCGTGAAAGACATCATCTCGGCTCATATTGGCTATAAAATATAAAAACAATTCGTTGTCAGTTATGGAATCCGGATTTCTATATTTCTCTTCTATAAGATCCTCCGAAAGACCTTCTTCCTTCATCCATTCTCCAAGTATGTGCAATCTCTCTGGAGTGAGAGCGGTTAGTATCTGAGCTGCTACATTCAGATATTTGCCGTCTGCACAAACGTGTTGTGACTGCTGATTTGGGGCTGGTGAAGCATGCCTGCCGGTTTGTCTCATTGGAATCTTTTTCTGATAAATCCAAGTATTAACATGCATCTCTCTTGTCAGAGAACAGCTCTCATGTATCGAGACATCTATATATTGTCCGATCCCTGTAACTGATTTATACATTAACGCTGCACTTATAGCTATGTTAGCGTAATGGCTACCCATATGCCATGCCTGACCACCTCCACCAGCGATTGGTGGTGCGTCAGGCAAATCGGTGTCAGTATATCCACAAGCAGCCATCTGACCACCTGCAGCAAGGTGTAACAAATCGCCAGTGAGGTAATCTTTCCATGGTCCAGTCTGACCAAACGGTGTTATGGAACACATTATCAGACCGGGGTTAGTCGACTTGAGTTCTTCGTAGTCCAATCCGATGGATTTCATATATCCGGGTTTGAACGTTTCTA
>CAZNWQ010000109.1:0-4020 GCA_964576965.1 uncultured Dehalococcoidia bacterium | reverse complement strand
GGAGTGATCCCGCCCGCACCCCACTGCAGTGCGCGTCGCGGTCCCGTGTCGTGGGACCATCACGGAGATGTAGGGTCGGCCGCTTCCCATCACGACATGGTCGCCGCGCCTGCAACGCGCATGGTTGCAACGCGGGGGCGGGGCGGGTTGCTGTGTCACCCCTCCGCCTTCGCCGCCTTTTTCTCTTCCACCTCCTTCCGCGCCTGCTTCCACGCCATCGGCAAACGGAAAAAATGCATCAGAAGCTAATATAGAATCTTTGGAGGAATCCCCTGCAGCTTTAATAGCAAGATGTACGCTATTAATACGATTTGGTTGACCCGCTCCCATGCCTAGCAACATTTCATCTTTGGCTAGTACTATCGCATTTGATTTGACATGTTTTACTGCCTTCCAGGCAAAAGCCATGTCCTCCAATTCCTTATTATTAGGTTTCCTCTTTGTTACGACCTGCCAAGAAGTCGGATTTTCTTCCAATACATCTTGAGTTTGTATAAGCATGCCACCGGACACTTGTCTGGTTTCTAATATGTTAATATGGCCATCATTATTACTATTGTCCGCAACAACCAGAATTCTTAAATCACGTTTTTTCTTTAACAACTCTAGAGCTTCCATTTGGAAATCCGGAGCTATCACTATTTCATAGAACACCTTGCCCATTGCTTGAGCAACTTCAAGTGTTACCTGGCGATTAAATGCTACAATGCCCCCGAATGCAGAAACAGGATCTCCTTCGAAAGCTCTATTGTAAGCATCTAGTTGGCTATCATGGGACGCCAACCCACAAGTATTCGTATGCTTTATAATTGCTACCGCATTTTTTTTCAAATCTGTAACTGCTCGCCAAGCCGCATCTGCATCCAATATATTATTATATGACAATTCCTTACCATGCAATTGACTAGCTGAGGCAATCCCAGAGCTTGAGGAGTCAGAATAAAATGCAGCCTTTTGATGTGGATTTTCCCCATATCGTAAGTCATAAAGTTTCTGGTAAGCCAACGTGGTTTCTTCAGGAAAATCCCCATCCATTAGATAACGAGATATAGCTGTATCATATACTGCTACGTGCTGGAATGCTTTAAAAGCCAAATGCTTCCTGTCTTCATTTGAAACAGTCCCAGATAATATCTTCTCGGAAACCCAACCATAGTCAGACGGATCAACTATTACAACAACAGACGGAAAATTCTTTGCAGCTGCACGAATCATAGTCGGGCCACCAATGTCTATGTTTTCTAAGGCATCATCCAGAGTAACATCGGGTTTGGAGATAGTTTCCACAAAAGGATATAAATTGACCACCACTACATCTATAGTATCTATGTCGTGCGATTTCAGTTCTTGTAAGTGTTCTTTTTTATTTCTCCTGGCGAGAATACCGCCGTGAATCACAGGATGCAAGGTTTTCACGCGACCTCCAAGGATTTCAGGAGATCCTGTGACACTGGCAACCTGTTTTACCGGATATCCTGCAGTCTTTATGGATTCATAAGTCCCACCAGTACTAATTAACTCGAACCCGAATTCGCACAATTTACTAGCAAGTTCGGTTACATTAGCCTTATCATAAACACTAAGCAAAGCCCTCATTAAAAACCTCTATATAATGATTTCTTGTTCTGCAATAACTTCCCCTATAATTATACATTCGGGTACAAGACTACAAATATCTTTCACTTTGTCAGGGTCACAGGCCAACACCATGCCTATGCCCATATTGAAAACTCTAAACATCTCTGCTTCTTCAACATTCCCGGTTTCTTGAATCAAGTTGAATATAGAAGGAACAGTCCAAGTAGATTTATCAAATCTTGCTCCGAAACCTGAAGGTAGTATTCTGGGCATATTTTCAGGTATACCACCTCCTGTGATGTGGGACATGCCTTTTATAAGTGGCAAAACTGGTTCCAACAAAGGATAATAGCATCTATGGGGTTCCATTAAACTCTCACCTAAACTTCTATCCAGATGCCCAATTCTACTATTCAAAATAGATGGATTCGCTTCCAGATTAAACACTTTTCTTGCCAAAGAGTATCCATTGGTGTGCAACCCTGAAGATACCAATCCCAACAACACATCACCTGGTAAAATAGTAGACCCATTGATTATTTTATCCTTTTCAACCACTCCCACTGCAAAACCCGCCATATCGAACTCATTACCTGTATAAATACCAGGCAATTCCGCTGTTTCACCCCCGATCAAAGAACATCCCACTTCCTGACAAGCTTTCGCTGCTCCGGCTACCAGATCCTCAACTTTTTTTGTGTCGAGACTGCCCACACCTATATAGTCAAGAAAAAATATTGGTTTTGCACCTGAAACAAAAACATCATTAACACAATGATTCACCAAGTCCACACCAACTGTGTCAAATCTGCCAGTCAAGTTAGCAATTCTTAATTTAGTTCCAGGCGAATCGGTACTGGATACTAATACAGGTTTATTATATCCTTGAAGTTCATACATACCTCCGAAGAAACCGACGCCACCCACAACCTCTTTCTGCAGTGTCTTTGAGGCTATGTCAATTATGGATTCTTTTGCAGCTTGGGCAGCATCTCTATCTACCCCTGCTGAAAGATAAGTATCACGATTCATAAAGCATCACAATTATAACTATGTTGTAGTTTCCAATGCTAATTTATGCATGGATAATTGAACGGGAACAGGGTGATTGCCAGTAAAACACCCGAGACAATGGTTAGTTCCATTTCCTCCTACAGATTCCACAAGGCCCTCAACACTGAGGTATCCTAAGGAATCTGCCCCAACAAAATTCGTTATCTCCTGTATAGTCTTGTTTGCGGCTATCAATTCATCATAAGAAGCCATGTCTACACCTAATTGACACGGGTGTTTGATAGGGGGAGCACAGACCCTTAGATGAATTTCTGTCGCTCCGGCTTTCCGAAGCAGACCTACAACATGAGGCGTAGTGGTCCCTCTAACAATGCTATCATCTACAACCACAAGCTTCTTGCCTTCAACCACTTCCGGAAGTGTGTTGAACTTTAACTTAACTCCCAAACCTCTGACTCTTTGATCTGGTTCTATAAAAGTTCTACCCACATATCTATTTTTCAGGAGCCCTTCACTGTACGGGATACCAGACTCCTGGGCATATCCTACAGCAGCGGCAGTAGCTGAATCTGGTATGCCTATTACAACATCCGCGTCTATAGGATGTTCTCTGGCCAATTGAGCTCCCATCGATTTCCTCACTGAATACGTCAATTTGCCATCTATAAGACTGTCGGGTCTGGCAAAGTATATTTGTTCAAAGATACAAGATGCTACTCTGCGTTGTTTACTCTTATGTAACGTTCTCAGTCCATCTTTGTCTATTATAATCGCCTCTCCAGGTTCTATGTCTCTAATCAAATCAGCGCCGAGATTATCCAAAGCACAACTCTCAGATGCCACTATCCAGCCCCCATTTATACTGCCAACACACAACGGCCTAACTCCAAGAGGATCTCTGACAGCTATTAAGGAATCTTCCGTCAATATGGTTAAAGAATAGGCACCATGCACTCGTCTCATAATATATTGTATCCTCTGTTTCCAGTCGGATACGGGCGCATTAGTAAGTAACTGAGCTATGATTTCTGTGTCTGTGGTAGATGAGAAACGACAGTCCAATGCCTCTAATTCCTTCTTCAACTCAAGAGCATTAACGACATTACCATTATGTGCCAATGCCAAATTAACGTTGGGGCCATTTATTACAATTGGTTGCGCATTACATAACAAACTTGACCCTGAAGTTGAATATCTAGTATGACCAATAGCGATGTGACCTGACAACTTGGCGAGATCTTCTTCTTTAAAAGCTTGGGTTACCAAACCCATCGAAGTGACGGAATGAATAGCATTGCCATCGGATACACTTATTCCTGCACTTTCTTGACCCCTATGCTGCAACGCAAACAGAGCAAAGAAAGTCAGTCTTGCAACATCTTCATTAGGTGCATATACTCCGACAACCCCACAGCTTTCTTGAGGTAT
>CAZNWQ010000108.1:0-4079 GCA_964576965.1 uncultured Dehalococcoidia bacterium | reverse complement strand
GTGGCTGGTTATTACAGCATGTCAGATGAGTATCCAAGAGAAATCTATAGATACAGTAATGAATACGAAATACTTTATATAGACCCGTCCTCGGCGCGGCTCGGTTCTACTTTTTACTTCGAGTTGTTAACCCATGAATTTCAACACGCCATCCACTGGGCTCAAGATCCAAATGAAGAAACCTGGATTAATGAAGGCCTATCAGAGGTAGCAAAAAACATAACTGGATACAACCTGAGTTTCGTTGATAATTTCGAAAGCAACCCTCAAACCTCTTTAATTAATTGGCCACACGACGATTCCGATTCTCTCCCGCACTATGGAGCTTCTTCGTTGTTTATAGAATATCTATCACAATATTTCGGTGGGTATAATAACCTAAAGGTCTTAATAAAGTCTCAACCGGACGGCATTGATGGTATAAACAGCTTTCTTACTGAATCCGGCTACAGCAAACGCTTCTACGATGTTTTCGGTGATTGGATTGTAGCTAACTACCTAGATTCATTTGCTGTACATCCATACTATTATGACAATCTTAATTTAACATTGGGCTCCTCCATGCTTTCGGTTAACGAGCAGCATTCGGCCACTTTACCTCAGTTTTCAGCGGATTACATTGAACTAAGCCCGTCCACCGAGCCTTTCTACCTGAATTTTAATGGGACTGAAACCAATCGTATACTGCCCCATTCTAATCAACCAGACAACTATTGTTGGTGGGGAAACAAGGGGGATTCTATAAATTCAACTTTGACCACGACTGTAGATTTGTCTAATGTTATGACTGCTAATCTTCATTTTAAAGCTTGGTATTCCATAGAAAACTCATGGGATTATGCTTACGTCACAATATCATTAGACAAGGGCGAGACATGGGAAATAGCAAAGGGATCTTCGTCCTCTTCAGTGAATCCGCTCGGTAGAGGGTATGGGCCCGGATACACCGGGGATAGTGGTGGCTGGTTATCTGAAGCCGTTAATCTTACACCTTACGCAGGAAGCGAGATATTGCTACGCTTCGAATACATAACTGATGAGTCGAGACATGATATTGGCCTCTGCATTGACGACGTTTCCATACCAGAGCTGGATTTTTTTGATTCAATGGATGAAACTGACTCCGTATGGTTGAGCCGAGGCTTCATACGCACGAAGAACATTATTTCTCAACCATATTTGGTCCAACTGATAGAAATAGGAGACGAAGTTACAGTACAAACAATGTCGTTGGACGAACTTGGTACAGGAACATTTCTTATAAGCCCGTCTACGGCTGTTGCTAGACGAATCATTACAGTATCTCCAACCTCAGAAGGTACGACCCTGCCTGCTTCTTACACTATCTTCACAACCAAATATTAGTGGCCTCAAGATTCCATATGTTCCTTTAAAGCTTCTACCGCTTCGTGGGAGCCAAAAACGGTGCTAAGCCTTCCGTTCAGGCGGATTCTCTTCTTTGCTATTAATCCTTGTTTGTGCAGCAAATACAGCGACCAGCTTAGAGAAGATCGTTTAAGACGAGGAAATATTCTAAGCAGGCTTTCATCGTTGTTATCAAAAACCTCGTCAGGTCGCCTATTTAGTTCCTCCAACAGCATTGATTGCAGAGGGGGAAGGCTTTCTCCTAAAGGACCCTTGGAAACCATTATTTGAGATATTTTCAATCGCCTCTCCTTAATACAAGCACTGTAATGAGTTTATCAGAGAATTTAAGCAAAACACAAGCGAATACAAGTACTTATAAGTGGGCCGTGCCTGAGAGTGCCGATACAGGAGAGTCTTCGCAGGATACCCACACTACCACCAAATCTTATATTCCACGTTTTCTTTCATGTCTGCAAAGTCTTTAGTCCACAAAGAAGTGCTGAGGTATTTCCATCCTCCATCAGCCAGTAAACAAACAATGTTGCCCTTCTCCATTTTTTCGGCTAGCATCATTGCGCAGCACACGACAGACCCTGAAGAGATACCCGCAAAAATACCTTCCTGTTGCATCAGTTCTTTAGTAAAACTAAACGCTTTACTGCTTTCTATCATTATCCGCCTGTCTAGAAGGGACAAATCCAGTATTGGGGGAATAAAGCCCTCTTCCAAACTGCGCAGACCCTGTATAACATCGTCAGGGTGAGGAACCACTGCTACTACCTGAATTGCAGGATTATATTCCTTAAGTCTCCTGCCGACGCCCATCAACGTGCCCCCTGTCCCTAATCCTGCAACAAAGACGTCCACTTCGGGTATGTCTTCTATTATTTCTTTTCCTGTAGTTTCATAATGGGCTAGTGGGTTTGCATCATTCCCATATTGATATGGCATAAAATAAGAATCGTCATTTGCAGCCATTTCCTCCGCCACCACTATGGCCCCGTTGGTGCCCTTGTCTCCGTCACTTAAAACAATTTCTGCACCATACGCCTCCAACAGCTGAGCTCTTTCTATACTAACGTTCTTAGGCATAACTACCTTTATTTTATACCCCTTGCGGCGGGCTATAAACGCCAGGGCTATCCCTGTGTTGCCACTAGTTGGCTCCAATATGGTTTTATCTTTGGTAAGCGTCCCGTCCGCCTCTGCTTTTTCAATCATGTACTTTGCTATTCTATCTTTAACGCTACCGGTTGGGTTGTTTCCTTCAAGCTTGGCAAAGATTTGCACGTCCTTGTTGGGACTCATATTGTTCAAGTGAACCAGAGGCGTGCCTCCAACGGTGTCTAGGATATCCATTTTTTTCATAGGTGACTATATGTTCCAATCGTTATTTATGTGTTCTGTTTTATATTCAACCGAGAGCGCTTGCTGGATCAACCCCACAAAAGAGTTCATAGTCTATCAATTCTGTTATGGAGGGATTATCTCCGCATAAAGGGCATTCTGGGTTGCGACGGATCCTTACTGTCCTAAACTCCATACTCAATGCGTCTATTAACAAAAGTCTTCCAACGAGAGGTTCTCCCGCCCCTATTATTAGCTTTATTGTTTCTACTGCCTGTATGCTGCCAACCATGCCCGGTAGAGCACCTAGTACACCTGCCTCTGCGCAACTGGGAACTGCCCCTGGTGGTGGTGGTGTCGGGAAAAGACACCTGTAACACCCCTTGCCAGGAATAAACACGCTTGCTTGTCCATCAAAAAGCAGTATGCTTCCGTCCACTAGGGGTTTATTCAAAAGATAAGCAGTATCATTAACTAAGTAACGAGCAGGGAAGTTATCAGCTCCGTTGATAACGATATCGTACTGCTCTATTATCTCCATCGCATTATCAGATGTTAATGGTGCCTCGTGTCCTACAACTTTAACGTTTGAGTTGTATTCTCCGATAGTACGCTGGGCAGATACAATTTTCGGTGTCCCTATATCTCTTTCATGGTGCAAAATCTGCCTTTGTAAGTTGCTAACGTCAACAGTATCGTAATCCACTATGCCTATTGTTCCTACTCCTGCGAGGCTTAAGTAAACCGACACCGGAGAACCCAGGCCTCCCGCGCCAACCATAAGCACTTTCGCGTCCATAAGGCTCCGTTGCCCTTTGCTGCCCACTTGGGGCATTATAATGTGCCTGCTGTAACGCTTAACTTGATCGGGAGTAAGAACTGATGTTTGAGTCATTTTTGGCCTTCCTAACTGAATTTAATACAATATTCTGTTTTCTGATATTAAAGCTAAGGGGAGATTTGCCCTGCCTGTAGACCTCAAAGAGGTTTAGTGTAAACTTACAGCCTTTAATTGCTCTTGTCTAGCCACTAAATCGGCTATTGTAGTAGCCCTAAGGACCTGCTGAATCACTTCTTCAACTGAGCTCCAGACCTCTCGTTGGGCACATGTTGTGGAGAAAGTACAGCACTCTGGTACGGAAATACACTCTAACAAAGCCGACTCTCCTTCAAGGCTGCTAATCACCATGCCTAAGCTGATTTCCTTCGGTGGTTTAGCCAACATATATCCGCCCTGAGGTCCTCGCCTGCTACTAATCAAACCAACTTTCCCTAAGGTCATCAAAAGTTGATTCAAATACGCTTCGGGAATGTGTTGGCGGTCCGCTATCTCTGTGGTGCTAACCGCACCGCCTCCGTATCCT
>CAZNWQ010000107.1:0-4088 GCA_964576965.1 uncultured Dehalococcoidia bacterium | reverse complement strand
TCCTGAAAAAACACCTGTACCTGTAGATATTATATCTGCGAAATCTTTGATCACAGATCTGGTATACAACCCTGAACAAACACCACTAATAAAAGGGGCTAACAAAGCTGGCGCTAATGTTTTGACGGGATTATCTATGTTAGTGTACCAAGGGGCTATATCATTTGAGATATGGACTGGTAAAAAGGCACCGGTAGATCAAATGTTTGTGGCGGCCCAATCCGCTATTAATAAACAGGTGGGATAGAATCTATTATTACACTCGAATAATTGTATACTTGATGTCACTGCAATATTAGGCATGCAAGGTATGTTGCCTTCACTCAATTGTAAATAATAGGATTAATCGAGGTATAATGGTTTAATAGGTGATTAGAATTTGTCTCAAATTTGTTGATGAGGCGTATTGAACGGATATGA
Organism: uncultured Dehalococcoidia bacterium; assembly: GCA_964576965.1. Classification (GTDB taxonomy): domain Bacteria; phylum Chloroflexota; class Dehalococcoidia; order Lucifugimonadales; family UBA2985; genus VFHP01. Next base: position 3,668 of record CAZNWQ010000107.1, on the reverse strand, counting down.
GGAGATGTGTTAAATGCTAAGGTTTCTCACTGCGGGCGAATCACACGGGAAAAGTTTAACTACTATAATTGAAGGTATTCCTGCCGGATTAGAAATTACGGAGGAATATATAGAAAGGGATATGGCACGCCGGCAAATAGGATACGGCAGAGGCGGAAGAATGCAGATAGAAAAAGATCGTGCTGAAATCTTATCTGGTGTGAGGCATGGTTTGACTTTAGGTTCTCCAATTGCCATGTTGATAATAAACAGGGATTGGTCCACAGGAAAGGGACCAGATGGAGTCCCTTGGATGGATGAAATGAACGTTTCTCCTTCAGATGTGCCATTCGAACCCATCACTCATATAAGGCCAGGACACGCGGATACTCCTGGGGTCACTAAATATATGCAATCTGACGCCCGTAATATTTTGGAGCGTTCGAGTGCTAGAGAGTTTGCTGCTAGAGTGGCAGCTGGAGCCGTGGCAAAACGATTTTTGGAAGAATTTGGTATAAGTGTCCATGGCCATGTATTGTCTATTGGTGGTATCCACTCCAATTCATCTGACGATGTTGATTGGGCAGCGTTAGAGGAATCACCATACCATAAAGAAAATATAGAGGGGTCCAAGATATCAGCGGTTAGATGTGCAGACCCTGTAGCAGCCGATCTCATGATAAAGGAAATTGATAAAGCTAGAGAATCAGGAGATAGCTTGGGCGGCAGAATAGAAATTATCGCCACAGGTGCTCCAATTGGTTTGGGCAGTCATATACAGTGGGATAGAAAATTAACTACTAAATTAGCCGGCGCTATTATGAGTATGAACGCGGTTAAAGGAGTTGAATTTGGTGCCGGGTTTTCTCAAGCTGATTTAAGAGGTTCTCAGGTTCATGATGTGGTCAAACCAGTTGGTGAATGGGAAAACGAGTCTGACGGGAAAATGGATCGACCATGGCCAAGAAGGACAAATAATTCAGGTGGATTAGAGGGAGGAATGACTACGGGAGAACCTTTAGTTATTAAGGCTGTAGTCAAACCAATAGCAACTATAATAAATGGTCTTGAAACTGTGGATTTGTTGACAGGTGAATTTGTTTCAAAAGCTCATTTTGAACGAAGTGACATAACGTTTGTACCAAGTTGTGCGGTCGTGGGAGAGGCAATGGTGGCTTTGGTACTTGCAGAGGCAGTGCTGGAAAAATTTGGTGGTGATCATATTGAAGAAACAAAACGTAATTGGAGATCCTATATGACGACGACGGCTCCAAGGGCAAAATGATTTAGGTTGAAAAGTTTACTTATGATTCCAGAATTTGTTTTTTATTCGAATTCTATTGGTCTGAATTAATATGAGTGATCGGATAGATCAGATTAATAATCCTGGCAGAATAGTTGTGAAAATTGGTACTAATGTATTGATTGATGATTCTGGTCAATTGGACTTGGCATTGATTGAAAGTCTGGTATCTGACATCGCTAGTATTCATGAGCAAGGGATAGAAGTGGTTATTGTTACATCGGGAGCTATTGCTTTCGGTGCGAACATGCTAGGCATTGATATGGAGAATCAGGATGTTCGTTCTAAGCAAGCTTTGGCTGCTGTTGGCCAAAGTAGATTGATGCATGCATACGAACAGATATTTGAAACTCACAATATAGTTGTAGCCCAGGCTTTGATTTCTAGATCAGATATTACTGATAGAGAAGGCTATCTTAATGTCCGGAACACACTTGTAACATTAATGGATTTCAATACAGTTCCAATCATTAATGAAAACGATGTTGTAGCCTTGGAGGAAATAGGAGTCAAGGTTTTTGGGGATAATGACAATTTGTCTTCTATGGTATCTAATTTAATTGATGCGGATCTCTTAATATTGCTGAGTGATATTGATGGTTTGCACACTATGGATCCTCATCAACACCCTGATGCTGAATTAGTTTTGGAAGTAGATACAATAGATGAAAGTATTGAAGCTATGGCTGGCGTCTCTCACAGTTCTAGGAGCAGAGGAGGGATGCAAGCTAAATTGGATGCTATAAAATTAGCGACGGCTTCAGGCATAGCGGTTGTATTGGTTAACGGTAGGAACCAGTCGGTTGTGAGTGCCGTTTTGGCAGGCAAAAATGTAGGAACCTTCTTTAGGCCTTCTTCAACCAAGATGGAGAGTCGTAAGCGGTGGATGCTCAGTGGACTTTCCAATGATTGTAAAATTGTTGTTGATTTTGGGGCAGCCAATGCGTTGTCGCAAGGTAAAAGCAGTCTCCTTCCTGCTGGGATTAGAGAAGTCGTAGGTGTTTGTAAAAGGGGAGAGATTATATCTATAGAGAACATGGACGGTAAACCCATAGCTTGTGGTATTACAGGATATGATTCTGAAGATATATCTGCCATTAAGGGTTTGCATTCTGATGATATTCTCAAGATTCTTGGATATTATTATGGTGAGGAAATAATACATAGAAATAACATGGTTTTGTTATGAAAGCTCATAACTCTGTAGTTTCCGAATTATTATTTCTTAAGACCACACCTGTGGTATGGGAGATTTAACATGACTAAAATCGACGACGAATTAATGGTAAAAGGTTCCAATGCTAGGTTGGCTTCAAAAGAACTTGCAAAGTTGTCCTCCGGCATCAAAGATGAAGCGTTGTTACGAATAGCTGATAACTTAGAAAGTCGCTACCAGGATATAATACAAGTTAATGCCAAAGATATAGATACTGGAAAAGAAAAAGGTTTAACTGAGGCACTTTTAGATAGATTACTGTTGAATCAAGACAGGATTGTTGGCATGGCTAATGATTTGCGCAATATAGTAAACATCCCAGATCCAGTCGGAGTCATTATTGATCAAAAGGTTTTACCTAATGGGTTAAATGTAAGCCGGAGAAGAGTCCCATTGGGGGTTATTGGTGCCATATATGAAAGTCGACCAAATGTTACTATAGACATATCTGCTTTATGCCTAAAATCTGGTAATTCTGTTATCTTGAGAGGAGGCAGTGAGGCCATAAATTCGAATAGAATACTTTCTGATATAGTTCGGCAATCTATATCAGATGTTGGTTTACCAATAGATTCTGTTTGTTTTGTCGATTCCCCTGACAGGTCAATAGTAGACCAAATGTTATCTATGAAGGATGATATAGATCTTTTGATACCTAGAGGAGGAGCCGATTTCATACGTTATGTAGGAAACAACGCCACTATGCCGGTTATCACCGGTGGCATCGGTGTTTGTCATACTTATGTAGACCAGTTTGCTGATTTAGAGAAATCAGTGGCTATATCATATAACGCAAAAGTACAGAGACCTACAGTATGCAATGCCATGGACACATTAATTATTCATTCAGCTGTGGCATCGTCTTACCTTACAGAAATCGCAAAAAAATGGTCAGAGGCGGATGTGGAGATACATTGTGACCAAAAATCAATGAGCATCTTAGATCCAATCGAAGGTCTGAGACTGAAACAAGCAAATGACGGAGATTGGGGTACGGAATTCTTGTCATTGATAGTATCTGTGGCTGTAGTTGATTCATTACAGGAAGCTTTGGATCACATCGATAGATATGGATCTGGACATTCAGAAGCTATTATTACTGAAGATTATTCTAACGCTATGAAATTTCTTGATGATGTGGATGCAGCGGCAGTGTTTGTCAATGCTAGT
>CAZNWQ010000106.1:0-4113 GCA_964576965.1 uncultured Dehalococcoidia bacterium | reverse complement strand
TTAATGGTTGATTTAGAGGTGCAACTTGATAGATAGATACGCCAGGCCACAGATGAAAAAAGTGTGGTCAGAAGAAAACAAAAACGACAAATGGCTACAAGTAGAAATAGCGGTCTGTGAAGCCTGGACAGACACGGGTATTATACCCGTGGAAGACATGGAAAAACTTCGGCAGGCCCAGTACAACCCAGACAAAATTAAAGAAATTTTTGAGCGAACCCGGCATGATATGACCGCTTTTCTGCAGTCTGTAACATATGGGTTGGGCGAAGAAGGAAGATGGCTTCACATGGGTCTAACATCTCATGACGTCCAAGATACAGCTCAGAATCTGCAACTAGTAGAAGCATCAGATATAATAATCGATGATGTAGATAAACTTATCTCAGCTATAAAAACTCTGGCTTTAGAATATAGAGATACCCCCATAATGGGCAGAACCCACGGGGTTCACGCTGAACCTACTACTTTCGGTCTGAAAATGGCATTGTGGTGGGAAGAGATGAAAAGACACAGGGAAAGATTGTACAGCGCTAAAGATACAATCGCAGTGGGTAAGATATCCGGAGCAGTAGGAACATATGCCTCCGTCCCTCCAGAGATAGAGGTTAATGTGTGCAAACAATTTGACCTGAAGCCTGCTCCAATCTCTAACCAAGTGATACAAAGAGACAGGCATGCTCAATTTGTTACGACCCTAGCATTGGTGGCAGCATCCTTGGAAAAATTCGCCACTGAAATCAGGAGTCTGCAGAGAACTGAAGTCAGAGAAGTTGAGGAACCGTTTGGGCAAGGTCAAACTGGATCGTCAGCAATGCCACACAAAAAAAATCCTGAGCTTTCAGAAAGAGTTTGTGGGCTTGCTAGACTTATACGAGGATACGCAATGACATCTCTCGAAAACGTGGCACTCTGGCACGAGAGGGATATTAGCCACTCCTCGGCAGAGAGGTTAATATTGCCAGACGCTTGTATGGCATTAGACTATATTTTGAACATATTCACGGGAGTTATAGAGGGTCTACGGGTATATCCCGAGAGAATGTGGAGAAATATTGAGATGACAAAAGGATTAGTCTTCTCCCAAAGATTGTTGATAGCATTGCTCGAAACAGGTTTAAGCAGAGAACGATCGTATGAAATAGTACAGTCATGTGCTATGCGTTCTTGGGAAGAATCTGCTGATTTCAGGGAAATAATCCGCGAAATAGATGAAGTCAGAGAGAGACTCCCCGGCGATCAACTTGAAAACATATTTGATTATGGCCACTTCTCCAAACATGTAGGAGATTCATACTCTAGATTAGGATTGGAAGGTTAAAAATTGACTAGCAACAGTAACAAAAACAACACCCCAGAACCAATACATAGAGGCAAAGTAAGAGACACCTATGATATAGGCAACGGATACCTTCTAATGGTAGCTTCTGACAGAATATCAGCCTACGACGTTGTTCTGCCAACCATCATACCTTTTAAAGGATTGATTCTGTCCAAACTTTCTGAGTATTGGTTTAATAATACCAACCACTTAATACCAAATCATCTGATCTGCCTAGGAGATAATGAAACCGAGATATCCAAAATAAATACTGTTGTACCACTCGATTTATTCTCCACAGAAATATTGTCAAAAGGGATGGTAGTAAAGAAAGCAAATAGGATAGATATTGAATGTGTAGTCCGGGGATATATAACTGGATCCGCCTGGTCAGAGTATCAAAAAACAGGAACCGTTTCCGGCATTACAATGCCTTCTGGCATGAAAGAAGGCGACCCTTTTCCAGAACCACTTTTCACTCCAACCACCAAGGCAGAAACAGGGCATGACTTACCAATGAGCATGGACGAAGTTAGAGAGATGGTTGGTTCTGAAATGGCAGATAAACTTCAGGCAGTAACGACGGAAATATATATGTACGCGCATGATGAAAGTGAAACAAAAGGTATAATTGTGGCCGATACCAAAATGGAATTTGGAATCGTAGAATCTGAGCTAACATTAATAGACGAATTAATAACGCCAGATTCAAGTAGATTCTGGGACAAAGCATTATACTCCCCTGGAAAATCACAACCTAGTTTCGATAAACAATACGTAAGAGATTGGCTAACGGAATCTGGATGGGATAGAGAGCCACCAGGACCTGAACTACCGGACGAAATAGTAAACGAAACTCTTCAGCGTTACATAGAGGCTTATGAAAGAATAACTGGGACTTCTTGGTCCTAAGGGTTATAGGAGAACTAACTTAAATGGCAGCGAGAGAAAGAGAAAAACGAAAAAGAGCTCACCGCAGATCTGAAGTAAGGGAAACTAGACGAGATAGACAGGGTAAACGCAAACGAATCAGGAGATATATTCTGGGCACAGTGACTGGTGTCGGTGCGCTTATGATAATACTATCGTTGGTATTGCCTGGATCGTTAGGAAACGTGAATCCTGCTTCCACAACTTCGTATGCAGAAGGAAGTCGTATCGATGTTCAAAGTCCGATACGTGTAGATGAAAATGAAACTCACCCTGAATACAACTCGTCACCACCGACTTCAGGATGGTACCAAGATATACCAGATGAATCTATCGTGTGGGGAGAAACAACGGAAGAATTAAAACCGGAAAAGCAAGTAGCCTATCTCAGGAAAGGGGCGGTTCTAATCCAATATAACTGTTTCCTTAAAGAAACTATAGATGAGTGTACAGAACTACGTGATAATCTTAGAGTTATCGTCAACAGATACCCAGAAGGAGTGGTCCAGGCACACAACGAGAATATAGAAACTCTGTTTGCTCTTTCTTCATGGGGTTGGTTGGATACTTTCGGCGAATATGACGAGTTACGTATAGAAGATTTTATACAGATGCATTTAGATAAAGGGCCTGCGAGTTTCAAAGAACAGTAAAGTCAGTAAAAGAAAGTTGATACATGTTTTTAGCAAAGATTTATGTAACTCTAAAGCCAGCTGTCAATGACCCACAGGGTAAAACTGTACTCACAGGATTACAAAGTCTTGGCTTTTCTGATACAAAAGACGTAAGAATAGGAAAGTTCCTAGAAATAACAGTTGACTGTTCCAGTATCGAGAAGGCTAGAGCATCAGTAGAGAATATGTGCTCACAGTTACTAGCCAACCCAGTCATAGAAAACTACACGTTCGAAGTAGAAGAGACCCCTTAGTATCATCGTGCAAACGAAGGTTAGAAGGCGATATACACCGTTCTAACTGCTTATAGTGCCTTTGGTACTTGGAACTTCTCCTGTTATACGAGGGTCAATAGCAACTGCAGATCTAATTGCTCTGGCTAACGCCTTGAACAAAGCCTCAGCTTTGTGATGATCATTAGTACCTTCCAAAACTTTAGCATGCAAATTCACCTTTGCTTCTAAGGCGAATACCTCAAAAAAATGCCTGACCAAATCCGAGGGCATATCTCCTATAACGGAGTCTTTGAAAACTGCTTTTACAACAGAATATGGGCGGCCTCCTATGTCCATCGCTACAACAACCAAGGTTTCATCTAAGGGTAACGTGACGCTACTCATTCGAACTATGCCTCTTCCCTCCCCTACAGCTTCTCTGAATGCCTGACCCAGCACAATACCCACATCTTCAATCATGTGATGCCATCCAGGAGACACATCGCCTTTCGCTGTTACATTCAAATCGATCAAACCATGACGAGCTATCTGTTCCAACATGTGGTTCAGCATGCCATTCGGAGTGTCTATATCAGATTTTCCGATACCGTCTAAATTCAATTCGATATCAACCTGAGTCTCTTTTGTATATCTTTGTATTTTAGCTGCCCGGTCGTTCACAATCCTCTCCTGATATGATATTTAAGTCTCTACAACTTTGTATAACTAATTACCTAATGTATCACGTATCACTTCGATTACAAGATCATTATGTTCTGGTCTACCTACCGATATACGTAAACAATCTTTCAACACCAGTGAATCAAAGTATCTCACAAATATACCCCTACTAGCTAGTTTTTTATACAAGGCTGTTGCAATTCCATCATTAAATTTACACAAAATAAAATTGCCATGGGATGGATATGGGATTACTCCATCCAAAGACAACAATACAGCATAAAGTCTTTCC
>CAZNWQ010000105.1:0-4124 GCA_964576965.1 uncultured Dehalococcoidia bacterium | reverse complement strand
ACCCAAAAAGGTGAACCAGTAATATATAAAATCAACCAGCCTTGGGCAAGCATTCTGACACCCATAGCCATAGAGGAAAAAAACACACTTACCCAATACCATCTAAAGTCTTTAACCTGGAATGCGCTTAATAGGTTATGCCTAAATAATCTGTATCTTGTGTTGCTATGATCACTAACCATATCTAAATTCACACCACAACCAATCTAACAAATATATTCCAGGGAAGATAGACAGTTGACTGTAGGTGTCAACGTGACTAATATACGCTTGATCGAACCAATAACTTTATATCAGTCACAAATTTTAAAGAAATATTGATAGGTTATAGAAAACAAGAAACCACTTAGGCCAATATAATTAAGCATGCTAAATATCTGGAAAACCAAAGATTCCGCTGGAATGTCGGATCTGGACAAATTAATCTATCAAAGTCACCTAATAGGTGCAGAAGAATCACTAGTTCTTTGGGGTGGAGGAAATACATCCATCAAAACCGTTGAAAAAGATTTTTTCGGCATGCCTCAGAGAGTGCTCAGAATAAAAGGAAGTGGATCTGATCTAAAATCCGTCGAGGCTAAAGACTTTCCAGCACTAAACCTAGACAAGGTTCTGCCTCTACTAGACAGAGAACACATGTCTGACGAAGCAATGGTGGACTTTTTGGATCATTGCCTGATGGAATCAAGTGCACCAAGACCATCCATAGAAACGCTACTACATGCGTTCTTGCCATTTAAAAGTGTGGTGCACAGTCATGCTGACGCCATACTATCTCTCACCAACACAAAAAAACACAAGGACATCATACGAAAGGCTCTTGGTGACTCAATAATAGTGTTACCTTATACACGACCAGGCTTCAAACTCTCTAAGGACAGTGCCGTCGGCTTGGGTAAACAAAACAATGCTAACGGTTTAATTTTGGTAAACCACGGCCTAGTCACCTGGGGAAATACTCCAGAGGAAGCTTATTCAAAACATATAGATATCGTTACGCAAGCCGAAAAATTCATAAAAAAGACCCGTAAGGATAAATCACAAACAAAAACCCAAAAGAGTTTTTACAACCAAAAATTGGTGTCGGCAGTAAGTCCATTTATTAGAGGTCTAATAAGTAAGAATGATAAATCCGTATTAAAGTTTTACGGCGACGAAAAAATTGTTGCATTTTCAAACATGGAAGACATTGAAAATTTGATTAAGATTGGAGCTGCGACTCCTGACCATTTGATGCATTCTAAGCGTCTGCCGCTTTTTGTTAAAAACACCGACAAATACGATTTACAAGAACTTGTGCTCGAGATTAAAAAATCTGTTGATGAATACACGAACAATTACACTAACTGGTTCTCAAAACACACCGACAATGCCCATCCCATGTTGGACCCTTTTCCTAGGGTAATTATAGTAAGAGGGTTGGGAATGTGGACGGCAGGTAAAGATAAACGATCTGCCCACATAGCACAAGATATATATCGTCACACAATCGACATAATAATCAACGCTGACTCAATTGACAGTTATACTTCCTTGTCAGACCAACAGTCCTATGACGCAGAATATTGGCCACTGGAACTATATAAGAGAAGTCTAGCACCAGTAGACAAGGAATTGAGCAGACAAGTGGCATTGGTAACCGGCGCAGCTAGCGGTATAGGCAAGGCAATTGCCCGCAGATTTCTGAAAGAGGGTGCTCATGTGATTGCAACCGATGTGGATTATGAATCACTCAAGATCTTGAGTGATAAACTTTGCAAATCATATGGAGACGACAGAATACTACCAATAAGAATGGATGTGACCAACGAATCAGAAATCATTGCGGCTTTTGAAAAAATTAAGTTGACGTTTGGTGGTCTTGATATATTGGTTTCGAATGCAGGAGCAGCATATACTGGACTAATTAATGATCTAGATATTGAAGATTGGGCAAAGAGTTTTGCCGTTAATGCCACTGGTCATTTCCTGGTAGCTAAACATTCTATAAATATGATGCGTGATCAAAATATTGGTGGCAGCATAGTATTTGTAGCAACAAAAAATGTTACTTCGCCTGGCTCCTCTTTGGGTGCATATAGTGCAGCCAAAGCTGCTGAAGCACAACTTGCACGAGTCATAGCAATAGAGAATGGTGAATACGGAATACGCTCAAACATAATCAATCCAGACGCTATTTTCGAAGATTCTAATCTTTGGTCCAGTGAAGTTAAAGAGGAAAGAGCTAGAGCCCACGGAGTACCTGCAGAAGAAATACAAGATTTCTATAGGAAAAGAACGCTTCTTAAAAAGCCGGTTACGGCAGAAGATGTGGCAGAAACCGCTTTATTTTTGGCAAGCGACAGATCCATGAAGACCACCGGAGCTATGATACCAGTGGACGCAGGCATAAGGGATGCATTTGTGCGTTAACAATGAAGTTTTTTCACAAGTTCTTAACACAGTTAGGATAAACTCACATGAAATCTGGAATCAAAATATGAAATTCAACAAATAGATTAAATTGCAAAACGAGAGTTGAACAGGAGCAAAATGGAAGATCTGATTATATCTGCTGAAAACATATGGAAAACTTACTCGACAGGAGAAGCAGAGGTCGCAGCCTTAAAAGGAGTTGACCTAAGGGTCAAACGAGGAGACATGATTGCAATCATGGGCCCATCGGGTTGTGGTAAAACGACTTTGCTCAATTGTCTTTCAGGAATAGATGACATTGACTCTGGGTCTGTAATTATAGAGGACCAAATACTGCATAAACTGGAGGATGACGAACGCAGTGACTTCCGGGCAAAAAATATGGGTTTTGTATTCCAGCTTTACAACCTATTGCCAGTATTGTCTGCAGTGGAGAACATTGAACTGCCTTTGTTAATTTCTGGGGCCAATGCCAAAGAGGCCAGGATCCGTTCAATGGAAATTCTAGAAACGGTAAAACTCTCTGACAGGGCTAAACATCTGCCGGCTCAATTATCAGGCGGACAAAGACAAAGGGTTACTATTGCACGTGCACTTGTTAACAATCCAGAGATAATATGGGCAGATGAACCCACTGGAGATCTTGATAGTGAAACAGCCAATGAAATAATGGATTTAATGACAGACCTTAATAAGAATACCAACCAAACTTTTGTGATAGTTACTCATTCTCAAGAAGTTGGAGATCGCACCAACAGAATAGTAAGAATGAGAGATGGGCTTATAGTGGATGATGGTGAAGGATCTTCAGCGTCACACTTATAGATCTGCAAGTAGTGAGTAATATTAATGACTGATATATTTGGATTATCAACAGACACCATAGCCAGAACACTTTTAATAGGATTCGCAATCGCTATATCCATAGTCTTAGTAATGGGATTACGAAATCGCATAATATTAAGATTAGCATTAAGAAACATACCTCGGCGTCCCGGACAAACGTTATTGATTATTGTGGGAATCATGCTTAGCACAGTCATCATATCCGCTTCATTAGGTACTGGAGACACGCTCAGTTATTCTATCAAGCGAAGTGCCGTAGATAATCTTGGCGAGATAGACTTAATAGTGACTAAAAAGATGATTGTGGCTCCAGACACATGGGAATTCTCACCTTCGTATATGTCATATTCCGAATACGACAATCTTGCAGAGCAATTGAAGGAATATGAAAACATAGACAGTCTAGCAGCATTACTATCTGAAATTGTAGCAGTCAGCAATCCAAGAACCTCCTTAACAGACGGTAGAGTAAACCTTACTGCTTGGCAACAAAGCAACCACTTTGGAGATTCAGTAGGTGATTTAGAGGCAATCTCCGGTAAAACTGTAGATTATGATCAACTGAATTCAAATGAAATCATAATCAACGAACCTCTGGCTGAAAAACTGGATGCTGTTAAAGGCGATACTATCCAGCTTTATCAAAAAGACGAAATTAATGATCTATCTGTTATAGAGATAGTGAAACCTAAAGGTGCAGGAGGAGTTGAGCCTACAATAATAATGTCTTTGTCATATGCACAACAGGTGTTTGAAGTTGAAGATCAAATTAACTGGGTTTTGATTTCCAACAAAGGGGATGCTTACGAAGGTACAGAGTTAAGCGAAGAAGTTGCCAAACACATTCGTGTGCTACTAGCAGA
>CAZNWQ010000104.1:0-4140 GCA_964576965.1 uncultured Dehalococcoidia bacterium | reverse complement strand
GGCTGAACGCGATGCAAAGATTGATGGTGTTGAAATAAAAAAAGGTCAATATATTGGTTCGTTGAATAATAAAATTCTTTATTCTGACGAAGCACATTCAAAGGCATTACTTGGCATACTATCTAAATCCAATATGTATCCAGGCACATTAGTCACGATATATTGGGGTTTGGAAAGCAATGAGGAAGAGACTGATTCTCTTGCAGTTCTCATTGAGTCAGGATATAAGGGAGTGGAAACAGAGGTAGTATTTGGAGGGCAGCCTTATTATAATTATATATTATCCTTAGAATGAGGAGTGCAAAATGACCGTTAAAATAGTAACTGATAGTACAGCCGATCTGCCACCGGATTTGGCAGAGTCTCTGGGCATTTCGGTAATCCCTTTGAATGTTCATTTCGGAACAGATGTTTTCAAAGATGGTATAGATATAAAACCAGACGAATTTTATCAAAGATTAACGTCAGGTGCCCAACTGCCAACAACTTCTCAGCCCAACGTAGGGGAGTTTCTAAGTTTGTATAACGACTTGGCAAAAAGCAATGAAGAGATTGTTTCTGTTCACATATCGGATAAGTTGAGTGGCACGCTGAATTCTGCCAGACAGGCAAAAGATCAGTATGAAGGTAGTACACGTATAGAAACTGTAGATTCTAAGCATGGGTCAATGGGATTAGGTTTAATTGCAGTACACGCAAGTAAGGTGGCAAAAAACGGGGGTAGTGTTGATGATGTTGTAAATGCAATAAACCGATCTATAGACAGTGTAAAATTTTTTGCTCTTCTGGACACTCTAGAGTATCTACAGAAAGGCGGTAGAATAGGAAAAGCCCGAGCATTTATGGGTAATTTATTGAAGCTGAAGCCCATATTATCTACCAAAGAAGGAGAGGTTTTTCCGTTTGAAAGAGCCAGATCTCGAACAAAAGGAGTAGATCGTATTTTTTCTTTGGTACAGGAAGGTTTGCCAATATCTGACTTAGCGGTATTCTATAGCACCACGAAAAGTGAAGCAGAAGACTTAGCTGCCAGGTTAAACCCCTTTATCACATCCGGAGAAATCATTATGAGTCAAATTGGACCGGTTGTTGGAACGCACGCTGGCCCGGGCGTCCTAGGAGTAGCTTTTAATTCACAAAATGTAGTTTGATAAGAACAACCATGAATTTATAGCCTGGATACATTGTTTTATGTGTGATAAACGTTAAAGACATTGAAAAATGAGATTTTCTTCTTATTCCATTAGGTATGTCAAAATATGACAATCACAAACTTTGATACTCTCGAGAAAATATTAGTACTCGAAGCTAATAAAGGTTATTCTGATACTGCTGTCATTGGAGGATTAGACAAGTTTCTCTCTAAGTGGATTAAATCTCACAAGGTTATAACAAAAAGCGAACTACCTGTTGGACTATATGCCAATAAGTCACTGGCAGAGAAACAGGATTGGATAGAATCAATATCGAATTTGATTGAGAGAAAACAGACTGTTACAAATGGGCCCCAATCCATTAAAGAAACAGATTTCTCTTTTTTGAATAAACCAGTAACAGAACTCCCTAGAGTAAGCACAAAGATGGTCGCTAGATTGAACAAATTAGGTGTTCATACTATAGAAGATCTTATATATTTATTTCCCAGAAGACATAATGACTATTCGGTTTTGCAAAAAATAGATTCTCTTCAATTGGGCGTTGAACAGACAGTCATAGTGAGTGTATGGGATGTCAGACAAGTGACTTTGGGAGGCAAACATAAAGCAACTGAGGCTATAGTAGGAGATGACACTGGTAACATTAGAGTTGTGTGGTTTAATCAACCTTACTTGGCCAAGAAGTTTAGAGTTGGAGATAAACTTGTCCTAAGTGGTAGAGTAGGAGAATTTAGAAATTCTCTTGTGTTTGAATCACCTGAACACGAAATCGTAAGTGAAGAAGAATTAATTCACACGGGGAGATTAGTCCCGGTTTATCCAAGTACCGAAGGTATAGTAGCTCGTACTTTCCGTAGTTTAATCAAACAAGTTTTAGATAAATATTCTCATTTAATTACTGATCCTTATTCAGATGACTTATTGAAGTCAGCCAAATTGATTGATTTAGCGACGGCTATAAATCAATATCACTATCCATTGACTGAAAAAGATAAAGAAGAAGCTCGATACAGACTTGCCTTTGATGAGTTATTTATGATTCAGCTTTATGTTTTGTTGAAGAGACATGATTGGAGAGCCAACAAGGATTCTATACCAATTTCTGTTGAACAAAGAATCGTGGAATCTATAAAAAACAGTTTACCCTTTGCTCTTACAGGGGCCCAGAATACTGCAGCAGACCAAATATTACAGGATATATCTCAGGAAAGTCCTATGAGTCGACTTCTTCAGGGAGATGTAGGCAGTGGTAAAACAGCTGTGGCGTTAATTGCTCTCCTTGTTACTGTGTATAAAGGTTATCAAGGAGCTATGATGGCCCCGACGGAAATACTTGTTCAACAGCATTTTAATACAGTGGCGAATATTCTACAGGGTACCAAGGGAATAGAATCCCATGGACACTGGTTTAAATTCAGTTTGAATAATTTTACCAAGCCAATAACAGTTGGCATTTTAACCGGTAGCCTTAAAGCAGTTGAAAAACGTGAGATTTACCAGATGATGCATCAAGGTGAACTGGACATAGTTTTTGGCACACACGCCTTGCTACAGGACAATGTGAACATCCCGAAACTATCCATGGCAATAGTGGATGAACAACATAGATTTGGAGTTATGCAAAGAACTTCTTTGAGGAACAAAACAAAGACTCCTCATCTCTTGGTTATGTCTGCGACTCCTATTCCAAGATCCTTAGCCCTTACTTTATATGGGGATTTAGACATATCAGTATTAGATGAATTACCTCCTGGCAGGCAGAAAATAAACACATATCATGCTCATCCAAGTAAAAGAGACAGAATTTATAGGTTTATGAAATCCCAAATTAGTCAGGGACGTCAAGCATTTGTAGTGTGTCCTCTGATAGAGGAATCGGATCTTTTACAAACTCGTGCAGCCAAAACTGAATTTGATATGTTGGCGCAAGAAATATTCCCTGATCTTTCTGTGGGATTGTTACATGGCCGTATGAATTCCCGAGACAAAATAGATGTCATGGATGCTTTTCAAAGAAGGGAAATAGATATATTAGTTTCTACCCCTGTTATTGAAGTTGGCATTGATAACCCGAATGCGGTATTAATTTTGATAGAGGGAGCAGACAGATTCGGACTGGCTCAGTTACATCAATTTAGAGGTAGAGTAGGCAGAGGAAATTATCCAAGTTATTGTATTTTGTTATCGGATTATCCTTCATCAGATGCTAAGGATAGATTAGACGTGATGCAACGGTTTTCTGATGGATTTGCAGTAGCGGAGGAAGATCTTCGATTTAGAGGACCTGGAGATTTTTTCGGGACCCGCCAGAGTGGATTGCCAGACTTAAAAATCGCACGTCTTTCCGATCAAAATATTTTGTCTGAGGCACGTAGAGTTGCCAGGTCAGTTTTGAAAAAGGATCCGACTTTGAGTAATGAAGATAATAGGCTGCTAGCGTTAAAGATATCGATACTTTCGGAATTCACGCAGGCAGAGGTAAATTAATAATTGGCTTGTCTCCTTTGTGAGACTTTAATTATCTCTTGGTGTACTGTTTGGCTCTTCTAGCACGTTTCAAACCGTACTTCTTACTCTCTTTTATACGGGAATCTCGGGTAAGTAGCTTATTTTGTTTAAGTATTGGTCTTAGGTTATCGTCTGAGACCAGAAGAGCTCTAGCTATACCATGGCGCATGGCACCGGCTTGACTTGTTATTCCCCCTCCGTGCACTTTAGCCACAATATTGAATTTATTTCCCATAGAAGTTAGTTTCATTGGTTCAAGAATCACAGATTGTAAAGCAGGAAGCGGAAACACTTCACCTATTGGCTTTTCGTTTATAGTGATTTGTCCTTGCCCCGGATAAATCCTTACTTGAGCAATGGCTGTTTTCCTTTTACCTGTTCCGTAGTAATAGTTTTGTTGTGCCATTCTATTTACCTTCCTCTTCGACTTCTGTTTGAGTTTCTACTACCTGGTCTACAGGTTGAGGAACTTCTT
>CAZNWQ010000103.1:0-4191 GCA_964576965.1 uncultured Dehalococcoidia bacterium | reverse complement strand
ATAAAGAGCCTCCTTCAAAGGTATTGTAGGTAAATTTTATGCTGTCAAACGAGACCAGTCAATCCCTATCGGCCTGAAAAGTTGGCGCAAAAAGTCGAACAGTTTTGATATAAAACGTCATTTATTCAACAAGACATGTTGACATGTATTATCCAAAACTTTAAATTACCCTTATCCATTTTTAAAACAATAACTATGTTATATACAAATGTGGTTTTGCGATATCGGAGGACAAGTGCCAATCTACGAGTATTATTGTTCCAGCTGTAACAGCAACTTTGAACTAAAACAAGGTTTTGACGCGGAGACTGTGCAACCTTGCCCTGACTGTAAAACATCGTCGCAAAGAAATTTCAATGTGCCTACCGTGATATACAAAGGTAGTGGCTTCTATACAACAGACTATGCACGAAAGAATACCCCGCCTGCCAACACTACCAACAATACGACTCCAAAAACAGAAACCTCTAGCGAGAAGAGTGAAAGTAAGACTGAAACAAATACCAAAGAATAGTTCAAAGGTTTTGCAATTTGAGAGCTATAGTTCAAAGAGTGTCTAAGGCTTCCGTTACGGCTTCTTACCACTGTACTTCGACCCTCCTTAAGTCTGGTGTCGTAGAGTCCCGTAGTGAGACGAAATCCATAGGAAGAGGCCTTGTTGTACTAATAGGAGTAGAGGTTGGAGACACAGAGGATGACTCAACTTACATCACCGACAAAGTTACAAATTTAAGGGTATTCGAGGATACAGAACAAAAATTCCACTATTCTGCAAAACAATTGGCCTTGGATATTTTAATTGTAAGCAATTTTACATTAATGGCAGAAACCAGCAAAGGCAGAAGACCTTCTTTCAGTAGGGCGGCTACCTCAACATTGGCTGATCCAGTTTTTACAAATACCGTGGGTAAGTTTATGGAAACCAAACTAAACATCGTTACTGGCTATTTTGGACAAAACATGTCTTTAGAGATTCATAACGATGGACCCGTGACAATACTAATTGATAGTAGAAAAAGAAATTTGTGACATGTCCCTTAAAATACAGAGATCACGTCAGTCGTAAACCATCAAATATACTTGTCTATATCAACGCTTTTCTGATATAGTATCTCGCACGTAGGAGGGATCGCATAGAGGCCTAGTGCGGCCGCCTGCTAAGCGGTTAGGGGGCGAAAGCTCTCTCATGGGTTCGAATCCCATTCCCTCCGCCAAAACTCAAATCCGATTCACATAAACAAATAGAGTACCCACAATTACCATCTCAGTGAAGCATTTTAATGACTAACCCCAATGAAAATAATTATTATATTTGGACAATAGGTTGTCAGATGAACACAGCTGACTCCGAGCGATTGGCTAGTATTCTTGGCGGCCTTGGCTTTAACGAGTCCAAAAGTGCTGACAATGCCAATATCGTAGTTCTAAATAGTTGTGTGGTTCGACAAAGTGCAGAAGACAAAGTTACCGGTATGCTAACCTCTTTGAAATCACTGAAACAAAGATCACAAGATACCATAGTGGCGCTTATGGGGTGCATGGTTGGCCCTAAAACTAAAGCCTTAGAAACAAAGTTCCCCTATGTCGACGTGTTTATGAAACCCCAAGAATATGAACCATTGATTAATCTTATTGAGTCACAAATGGGCATAGATACGACAGGATGCCTAAGCAACTTACAAACTGTAAAGCCACATATATCCACTAACATCCCAATAATCCACGGCTGCGACGAGTTTTGTTCTTTTTGTATAATTCCATACAGGAGAGGCAGACAGGTTAGTAGAGAAATCAATGACATCATAAACGAGATAACACTCCTGACAACAAGAGGAGTAAAGGAAGTCACTTTATTAGGACAAACAGTAGACGCTTATGGCCACGACCTAGCATCAAGTACCGATTTATCAGAGCTTCTGCAGGCAGTGAATCGAATAGACAAATTAGAAAGAATAAGATTCCTTACATCTCACCCTATATATATGACCAACAAAATAATTGATTCTATAGCAAACCTTAATAAGGTTTGCGAACATATCCTTTTACCATTTCAAGCAGGATCCGACTCAGTTCTAAAAAACATGAGAAGAGGGTATACCAAACAAGAATATATAAATTTGGTCAAGAAAATCAGATCACAGGTACCTAATGTTTCTATGAGCACCGATGTAATAGTTGGCTTCCCGGGTGAAACACAAGCAGATTTCGAATCCACTTTGGACATCCTTGAACAAATAAAGTTCGATAAAGTACATATGGCGGCTTATTCTCCTAGATCTGGGACCATAGCACACCGTACAATGAATGACGATGTGGACCTGATAGAAAAGAAAAAGAGACTCAAATCAGTAGAACAATTACAAGAAAAAATATCTAAGGAAATAAATGCTTCTCTAATAGGTCAATTTTTTGATATACTAGTGGAAGGAAAAAACAGAAACAGGTGGTTTGGTAGAACAAGAACTAATAAACTAGTCTATTTCGATAGTGAAGATGATATGTCTGGTAACGTTGTGAACGCACATATATATGAATCCAGTCCTTGGTCTCTAAGTGGATACGTACAAGGTTCTGAACTCTACGCGATCAGAGGTGAACAACATGGCTACTAAACAAAAACTGCCATTTATACCGTTAACAGAGTCCCAGCAGTCTGCTTTTTGTAGAACAGACGAAAATCTGCTAGTTAAACCACTGGCTGAGGAGTTCTCTGCTGTTGTAAGTTGGCAAGATATACCAGAAAAGTACCACCACATGCCTGGAGAGGAACTATCGACACGTATCTCCATAGCTAGACAGACATTAGGGGAGAAATTAGTGATACTGGGACATCACTACCAAAGAGATGAGATAGTTCAATTCGCTGATTTCCGAGGCGATTCACTAAAACTGTCTCAACAGGCCGCAGGACAAGACAAAGCAGAATTTATTGTGTTTTGCGGCGTACATTTTATGGCTGAAACTGCAGATATATTAAGTGCGCCGTATCAAAAAGTTATCTTGCCAAATATCACCGCAGGTTGCTCGATGGCGGATATGGCGCGTACAGATGATGTCTTGGATTGCTGGGATGATATTCAACAAATTCTGGGAGATGAAAAAATTATCCCTATAACCTACATGAATTCAACAGCGGCAATAAAAAGTCTTTGTGGCAAGAACAATGGCATAGTATGCACTTCGTCTAATGCAAAAGCTGTATTCGAATGGGCATTTGAAAGAGGTAATAAAGTTATATTTTTCCCTGACCAACACTTGGGGCGTAACACAGGGTTGAAACTCAACATATCGGCAGACCAGATGTTGGTATGGAACCCTTTCAAACCAATGGGCGGCCACGAAGAAGAAAAGATCAGAGACGCTAGAGTCATTCTCTGGCAAGGTCATTGCTCTGTACATACCAGATTCAATGTAAGGCAAATCGAAAAGGCTCGTCTCGAACATCCAGATATAAACATTATAGTCCACCCGGAATGCACCATGGATGTAGTAGAGGCATCTGATTTTGACGGATCAACCGAGTTCATAATCGATAAAATAAATAAGGCTCCAGCGGGAAGTAAGTGGGCTGTTGGTACCGAGATAAGCTTAGTTAATCGTTTGTCACAAGAGAACCCTGACAAACTGATATTCTGCTTGGACTCTATAGTGTGCCCTTGCTCAACAATGTACCGTACTCATCCTGCATACCTCCTTTGGTCATTAGAAAAACTGTTAGAGGGTGAGGTAATCAACCAGATTACCGTTGATGAAGAGACGGCGAAGTATGCCAAACTGGCTCTTGACCGCATGCTAAATGAAATTTGATTCTCACTAGAATCTAGTTCCACTTATGTAAATGTGTTTTCCCTCTATACAAAAAGGAATAAACTATATTATAAAGGTACATCGAAGTTGATCATATGTCCGACTTAAGCATCTCAATTAAGCAGCTCATAAGCAAATCTATACAGGAAGATATCAGCCACGGTGATATAACCACCGATTCATTGATACCGCCTGAAAGTAATGGACTAGCCGTGATCGTCGCCAAAGACTCAGGAATATTAGCCGGAATACACATAGCTATAGAAGTTTTCTTTCAAATAGATCCTGACATTACCTACAACACGTTTGTAAACGACGGGGATCAGGTCAAAAACGGAGATATAGTAGCAGAGTTAAAAGGCAAAACAAAATCACTACTTAAAG
>CAZNWQ010000102.1:0-4198 GCA_964576965.1 uncultured Dehalococcoidia bacterium | reverse complement strand
TAAAGGGGTTTTCACCGATTAGATACTGACGGCCTATTTCATGGATAAGAGCTATTTGAGACTTCATATCTTCCACAGAATTACCAATACCGTTACCGGTTACTCTTTCTCCGAGGCCTATTATTCCTTCGTCTGTAACAATTTCCAGGAAAAGGAGGTGTTTTCCTCCCACATATCTAGGTTGTCCCGGGGCTCGTTCACTTGAGGTCGGGGCAAAACCTTGCATGGGTTCGTTTTCAACTACCATAGTTCTTACATCTGTTATTTTCATGTTGTCCCCCTTATGTGGTTATATTATAGACTGAAGTTATAATTTGGTAAATTTGTTATGCCAAAGTTTTTTTAGTTGTTATACTCCTATACGGTTAGGTATTCTTTTTTAACGGGGTTATTATGCCTTCTGGGTTTTCTATAAATGAGGCACTTGAGCAATTAACAGAAAAAGCTCTTGGTATATGGTCTATAGATTCTTGTGGAGTTACTCCATCCGAAACACCTGTACCTGTTTTGCTTCATAAAGACGCTTATTCCCAATTTCACAACGTTAGGGTTTTATTGATATCTGGTTTTACGGGTAGTGTAGAAGACGTGGATTTGACACTTAGTTTATTAGATTTGTATGTCAAAGAGTATTTACAAAGCAATCTCCTGGTTAGTGCCGTTCCATGTGTGAAGATGGATCAATTATTGGCAGGTGATGAATTTGGAGGGGAAACTGACACATACCCACCAATAGGTAAATATTATGACCATCAAACTGATCCAGAATCTAGATATTTATGGAGATGGACGTCTTTCATGAGTCCGGATCTAGTAATAGAGTTGTCAGAAGGGCCGTCTCTAAGCTATGAAGTTAACGAGGCTGCAGACCATCTTTCTAATTATTTCGACGCCACTTTACTTGATAAGGATGGTTCATTTATAAAAGAAATTGGGTCAGGTCAACCAAACGGACTGGGTCCTATACCCGGCATGAAAATTACGTTGCCGCCAGAACAGATAAATGAACAGTTAGCAAAATTACATGGCATTTTATCCAATACAGAACGGATTTCTTCATCGGCTTCCCAAAGAGTTTTAGATGCAAGAAGCTCCAGATCCCCAATTGAAGTTGCAAAATTACTGGCATCCCAATACGGTCATTCTTTGGATCCGGTTGTTTATACACAGGGAGTTGCGGTCAGCGGTCGTTTACGACTAATGAGTTTGACAGATGACCATACAGAGCTTGATGAAATTGTGAATTTAGTTGATGCATTAAGTGATCCCGGACAAATATTTGATGATGGTACAGGTACTCCTAATCTGGCAGGTTTGCTTTGGGGGGATGAATTAAGTGAGCTAACCGGTAACAAACGTTATGCAGATTTGATTGTTGATGTGGCTAATCTGTATGAATACCAGGGTTCTGGTATTCCACCCAAACCTTCTGATGTAGATTATAGAACGGAAGATATGTTTATGAACGCTGCTATGTTGGGCAGGGCATTTTATATAAGTGGAGATTCATATTACATGGAAATGTTAATAGAATTTTTACTACAAGCTGACGTTCAACAAAATAGTGGATTGTTTTGGCATTCCAGAACCACTCCATATTATTGGGGTAGAGGAAACGGATTTGCTGCTATGGGATTTGCTGAAGCTTTGACATATATCCCTAATAATAATCCGAGTTTTGATCATCTTCTTCAAATGCACATAAAACATTTGAAAGCTCTTGAAACAGTACAACGTCCATCAGGTATGTTTAGCCAAGTTCTGGACTTCCCTGGATCATACGAGGAATTAACAGCAACTTGTATGATTGGTTATTCTATTGCAAGAGGTATTCGGTTGGGTTGGTTAGATCGATCTTTTACTACAATCTTGCAGAAATGTTGGAAGGCGTCTCTCAAACGCATTGAAGACGATGGAACCATAGTTGATGGGTGTACAGGAACCGGTGTCCAAACCACCACTAGAGAGTATCTGGATAGGCCAGCAATTCATGGGTTAGACGATAGATCTGGTAGTATGGCAATCTGGTTTGCAACTGAGATGGAACGTTTGAGTATTTCTCAAAGATAATTGTTCTGCTATCTTTTGGCAGGTTGATGTATCGGCTCGTATACTTGTCTTGGATCTTCCCCGAATCTGTTTGGACCTTTATCTCCTGGTTTTGTAAACCAGTAGATGAATACTATTATCGATATTATATATATGATAAAAAACACTATTGCGACCGCAAAAAGTCCGCCAAATATAAATCCTAATAACATAATCGGTCCAATAAGGAATACCGGATACAGTAGGGCTTGCCACCATCCTGTTTTATCAATATCGTGCAACCTACGTGCACTAACAGCTAGGGATGGTATGAACAATACTAGTCCACCTATGAACGCTATGAGTGACCCGAATATTGGTATGACCCCGATAAACCCTATCAAAACCCCTAACAATTGAAACCACCAGAATTCTGACCTTCTAGAGCGCCCGTTAAAGTTAAAGTAGTTATTGAAGCACAACTTTATACCGATTATAAAATCAAGAGTTGGTAATTCACGATAAGTATCGTCTGTTTTGTAATCGGGTCTGATATCTGTATTAGTTGGAGTTGTATGTACAGGGGATCCACATTGACCGCAGAATGCAGCGTTTGAAGCTAGTTTATTTCCGCATTGTTGACAGTACATCTTACTCAGATACAAATCCTTTAGGAATTCTTGGTGTCTTCACCCATCTCACAAATTATTTTATATTGTACCTCTGTGATAGGCTGAACTGACAATCTCATCCCTCTGCGTATCAAAAGCATATCCGATAGATCTGGATTAGATTTTATGTCGTCCAACGCTACGGGATTTAAAAATTGTTGTAATGGAGCTATATCTACCATATACCATATAGGATTTTCCGGACTGCTTTTGGGGTCTGGGTGTTCCGAATTGGGATCCCAAGCTGTGTGGTCTGGGTATCCATCTTTAACAACCGTCGCCGTTCCTATTACAGAAGGCGGCTTGGTGTTCGAGTGATAAAACAGCACGCTGTCTCCTGATTTGATCTGATCTCTGAGGAAGTTTCTAGCTTGAAAGTTTCTGACACCGTCCCACTCTGCTACTTCGTCAGATAGTAGATCTTGATAAGAGTATGCCGTGGGCTCCGATTTGAACAACCAATAGTTATTAGCCATGTATTAATTCTATACAAAAAACATCAACTGTTCCATATGACAAAATGTCGATTAATCGACATTTTCATACATATAAAGTAGAATGCTGACATGACTAAATTAATGCATTTTATGATGGTTCTTTTGGTCTGCATGTTTGTGACAGGTGCTTGTGGTGGTTCTGATTCAACACCTGTTGAACCTACTGAGAGTTCTCCTGTGACCCAAGTATCAGATAGTACCCAGGCAGATCAATCAACTTCCAGTGATTCTAGTGTTGATGTTGCAGATTCAAAAGCAGGCGCAGTAACTGTCAAAGACACTCCCGCCACAGACTCTACTACAACTTTAGTTCCGACTCCAACTTTAGTGCCGACTCCTACAGTCGTTGTTCCAACCACTAAGGTAGAAGACTTGGGATTTCAGTTGAGTTTGGATGGAGAGGTAGTAGTAGAGCAGTCTGGACTGATTAAAGATCAAGCGGATACTAAGGAAGGCATCATGTTCTTTGAATATGGTGGAGTAAGTGCGATATTGCTTTGGTTGGAAGGTTCGGAATCTGATGTTGATGCTGTTTTGTCGGACAGTTATGTTGCTCTAGAATCGGCGCAACCGGATTTGGGATTCTCTCTGATGAATGAAGGGGATTTATCAGTAGATTCCGTTACGGGTAAATATATAGCTTTTGTCACGGATTCAGGTGTTACAGAAAGCGAAGCCGGAGGCATCGTGGGATCATGGAGTTGTGGTTCTGGTGTGGTATTTTCTCTAACCGTAACTGGTTCCGATGCAGCGGTAGTCCAGATAAGATTTAGAAGAATTGCGGATGGATTTACTTGTGGTAATTGATTTTGTGACTGCACAAAATAGGAGGCTGAAATGAAAAACTTTGGTATTTCACTGATATTTCTGTTGGCGCTTGTTATGGTTCTACCAGTTCCAGTGTTTTCGAGCACAAGTGCTGGTTACAGTTCTCAGGAATACCGTGACTCCGAGCAGCAGCGTGATTCTGAGGAGAACAGTAACTCCGAAGAGAACCGTGAC
>CAZNWQ010000101.1:0-4199 GCA_964576965.1 uncultured Dehalococcoidia bacterium | reverse complement strand
GGAAGGTTCGATCGCAGAGTAATGGTAGATTCTCCAGATATCAACGGCAGGGACGCTATACTCAATGTACACGCCAAAGGTAAACCTCTTGCTTCAGAGGTAAATCTAACTACGGTTGCTCAACAGACCCCCGGATTCAGTGGAGCAGATTTAGCGAACTTGATAAACGAAGCAGCTATACTAACTGCCAGAAGAGGTGCGAAGGAAATTGGACAAACTGAGTTTGCTGAAGCTATTGATCGTGTCATAGCCGGACCACAAAGGAAAAGTCGAGTGATCAGTGATAAAGAAAAGGAAATGACCGCATATCATGAAGCAGGACACGCTTTGGTGGCTCATCTCCTACCTAATGCCGACCCGGTACAAAAAATATCTATAATAGCCAGAGGTGCTATGGGTGGCTATACAAGATTGCTCCCTACTGAAGATAGATACCTGATGAGAAAAGAACAGTTCACCGATATGCTGGCTACCGCACTTGGTGGTAGGGTGGCAGAAGAATTAACATTTGATGCTGTTACCACAGGAGCTAGTAACGATATTGAAAATGCTACTCATATCGCGAGACAAATGATAACCAGATATGGAATGAGTGAATCACTAGGACCTCGAACCTTCGGCAAAAAAGAAGACATGATATTCTTGGGTAGGGAAATATCCGAACAAAGGGATTATAGCGACAAAATAGCGGAGGAAATCGATGATGAAGTGCATAAATTGATTCAATCTGCATATGAACAAGCTACTGAAATCCTAAAAGCCAACAAAGGTAAACTGGCCCAGATCGCCGATTATTTGGTGGCTAACGAGACGGTTGAAGGAAAAGAATTAAACGAGCTCTTCGAATCCGATCCTTCAAATCCTGAGGTTTCTGAAGACACTGTCTAAATATTGCATTCTACGTTTCATCACCTCTGATTGGTCTGGATCTATAGTACAAGCCCCAGCGCTGCATCAACTCTGAAACACGCGAATCAGACAACTCACACAGTTCTCGAAAAAACCCTGCCAATGCATGTGCATGTATATTACTGCTGTCACAAACCCAACTAGCTTCGGATGGCACCACGTAAATCAGTCCATTTTGGTGTTCGCATTCAATCTCTATTCTAGTATCTCCAACGTCTTCTTTTATCGTAACTCCATAAGGCACCATGAAACTCCAATCGTTCTATATAATTGAATCTGCACGCCTACTTAAATATAGTACAAAGTAAGCTGACCGTGAAATAAGTAAATTATAACAGACTTCAGGTTACCCTTACCTACCCAAAAAAGTAACAATGGTGTATATTTAATATTAATAATACGGGAGCTCTAAACTAATAACATGGAATCAAAAACCCTACCCCTGTCTAAAGCACTAACAAGTTACCTATCATCTAAACGTACCAGCTTTAACCCAGAAACATTAAAGGAACTGAGTAAATTCATAATATGGTGTGGCCAAGAACGGGAGGCCGAAGAACTAAAACCGCACGAAGCGGCATCCTATGGGGACATAATATCTGATACTGCTGGAACCCAAGATACAAGTGAAAGAGTTCAAGCGATAAAAGATTTCTTATCTTTTTGTTACAAAAACAACATTACATCCACCTCACTGGCTAAACACCTTAGGGTAAGAAAGGTAAATCGTACTAACGTTCTGATGGATAAGGCAAGCAACAAAATAGATATGACCGAAGAAGGATATCAGTCCATGGTCAAAGAATTAGGGTTGCTACGGGATCAAAGAGTCGATATAGCTAAAGAAATAAGTAACGCTGCAGCTGACAAAGACTTCAGAGAAAACGCTCCTTTAGATGCAGCCAGAGAAAAACAAGGTTTTTCGGAGGCGCGTATTAGAGAATTGGAGGACGGCCTACAGCGAGCCAGAGTAGTCTCCAATAAGAAGAATAAATCTGGTGGAAAGTTTGCTAACAGAATTGGATTAGGTAGTCAAATCAAGTTAGTAGATAAATCAAACAAAGAAGAATTGGTTTACACTATAGTAAACGCTTCTGAAGCAAGTCCATTAGATCACAAGATGTCTGTCCAGTCTCCTGTTGGCAAAGCAGTTGTAGACAAGATAGTCGGAGATACTGTTGAAGTCGACACTCCTCGAGGTAATATGAGTTACCTGATTAAGGAAATAAACTAGTCCAATATTAATTCACCCATACATCTTAAAAGTGGGTCCTTGTTAGGACCCCTTTTTTTTATAAAGTAAATTCAAAAGCGGTTGTGTAGTATGTAGTATACGGAGGACACACATGGATAATCCTAGGTACGATTTCGGTTTAATAGACTCCATAAGAGCAGATGCCATTGGGGAACCTGGGCAGAGACGTTTTAGAATAATTGTCTCTGTTGGAAACGTTTCCGCTAATCTTTGGTTGGAGAAAACTCAACTGTTCAGGCTGTCAGTAGTTATAAAACAAGAGATAATAAATATAGGTTACTCAGAACAAACTTATGAATCCCCATCAACAGGAAATATTTCCGATATAGACAGTAAAGAACCGGATTCTTTTGAAATTGATGTAGATAACATAAATTTGTTGTACATCCAAGAAGAAGGTTTGTTTTCAATATCCGTTTATGGACTAGAAAATGATACCGAACCTGAAACACATCTCGTTTTTAAAATACAAAAAGAGCAACTGAATCTATTCGCCGACCAATCTCAAGAACTTTGCGCTGCAGGAAGACCATTATGTCCCCTGTGTAATTCTCCTATTGGTGATGAACCTCATAGATGTGCCCGATCTAACGGACATCATCCCAATTAAACTATCTTAATCTATAATCATCATAACTTGATATGACAGACAACAACATGCCATCCAAACAGGAAACTCAGAATCATCTTGAAAATGGCAATGTCTCACCCTTAGGATTGATAACTATAGGTTCTAACTACACATTTTTAGCAGATGTCGAGTACCAAGGGAAAACTCTGCAAGCAATATACAAACCTGAGGCGGGAGAACAGCCATTATGGGATTTCCCTCAAGGTACTCTATACCAAAGAGAATATGCCTCCTATCTCTTATCTGAATTACTCCAGTGGTATTTTGTCCCAACAACTGTTATTAGAGACGGCCCGTATGGTATTGGATCATTGCAACAATTTATTGATGCTGATCTTGAAACAAACTACTTCACAATTAGAGAAGATCAACCTGAGGAGCTTAAAAAAATAGCCGTGTTCGATTTATTAGCCAACAACGCAGATCGCAAAGCTAGTCATTGCTTTGAAGACAACCAAAAACACATTTGGTCGATAGATCACGGACTAACATTCCATAGCCATTGGAAATTAAGAACTGTTATATGGGATTTTATAGATCAAAACATACCTGAAACTATCCTAAAACAATTACAGGTCCTGAAAAATGCATTCATCATCAAATCGCCAGAGATAGTCGTTTTACAGTCCGTCTTAGACCAAACGGAATGTGAAGCGCTGGAAAATCGCCTGGACAATCTCCTCCAGATCCAGAAATTCCCTCAACCAGATAATGATCGCCGAAACGTACCCTGGCCTTGGTTCTGAAATAGACCCTTGACATAATAGAACATATGTACTATTTTTAGGCCAGAGTTTTAACAAGGAGACACACAATGAACGAATTAGATTCAAATGACCGATACCACTTGAAGAAAGTACAGATGGATGTAGACAGAAAAAATTTGGAAGCTCAAAGAGCTCAACAAGAATTAGATCGCCTTATTCTCGACCTCGAACATAAGTATGAACTTATAGGCAATGAGAAAAACATAGATCCCAGAACTGCAACAATTTCTGACAACATCATTAACAGAAATAACAAAGGTAACGGAAAAGAATTACTAGAATCTATAGCCCTCGAGGCAAATAAGGTTTGAATTAAATAAATTTGCCAAACAGCTTTTTCATTTGAACTATTCCTGATTTGAGACTGATCTTGGCATCGTCCCCTTTAATTGTAATATATTCTAACAAACCTGCGTTCCCTACCAGGAGAGGGTAGCTCCAATTTCTGAGACCCTCAAGATATCCCTCTCCTGGTTCTTCCAATAAATTGTCTATGAAATTACCCAGTGGCTTCCATTCGCCATTTTTGAATCTCAAAATTTCCCCCCCAGCCTCTCTTACAATTATTATTCCAGCCGCCACATCCCAAATTTTGGGGTGAGAAAAAAATGAATGTTGAAACACCCCTCCAGCAACC
>CAZNWQ010000100.1:0-4431 GCA_964576965.1 uncultured Dehalococcoidia bacterium | reverse complement strand
TTGCCATCCTCGGCTTTCAGATGGTACTGCTGTTGAATCCTTTACTCTTGCAGAAAAGTTCTCAAGCTTGCAAAGAGTAAAGTTTCCTCCACTACCACTAAGAGCATTAAGGCTGGATCATGGACAAAACGTAGCAGGTGGTATTCTATCGATACTTCCTCCTGTACAAGGTGAAACGTATCCAGCATTGGTATCAGATGTGGATGACAATTTCAATGACACATCTGGAATAAGACTTCCACATATCTCCGTTCCTCTGGCTACTTACGCCGGTTGGAATCTTAGACACCCCGAAGTTGGCAATGAAAATCTATACATAGGCATTACCGGCGGATTGGCCGGATGGACTCTACCATTACCATCTACAGCAGAAGAAAGACTCCGACTAAATGACCCGCGCAAATCTATAGAGGAACTTTATCCGTCAAAAGAAGACTACTTGAACAAAATTAATGAAGCTTCAGAAGCCTTAACTCAAGACCGATACCTTCTGCCAGAAGATATAGATACTGTAAAATCTCAGGCAGAGAAAAACTTCGAGCATTTAGTGAATTAATAAGTAGAACCCAGTGATATTGTTCAACAAATCTTTATCCCTGATATCCAATCTCAATGATCACATCTTGGAGAACTGATGCAACAACCCAAGCGAATATTCTATGGTTGGTGGATAGTATTAGCAGCTTTCTTGGCCCTAACTTTTACCAGCATGACAGGCGGCTACGGATTCAGCCTATTCTACAAAAGGCTTATTGACCATTTCGGATGGACAAGAACGGGGTTGGCCGGTGCAATAAGTCTATCAAGACTCGAAGCAGGTGTCCTTGGAGGAATAGAAGGTTTCCTAGTAGATAGATATGGGCCAACGAGGATAATATTATTAGGAATAATATTATCCGCAATCGGAATGATATGGTTGTCCGTAATAGACTCTCTCCTAGAATTTTACTTAGTCTTCATACTCTTAGTAACCGTTGGGCGTAGCCTCAGTGCTATGGTAGCCATAGATACTACAGTGGCCAATTGGTTTATAAGAAGAAGAGGCACAGCATTTGGAATACTAAGAACAGCAGTAGCTGTAGGCGCTGCAGGAGTAATAGTTGTTTCGTGGTTCATTAATGAATTCGGCTGGAGATCAGCATTTGTAGCAACCGGTATAGGCATCCTGTTGATAGGTATCCCTACAGCTTTCGTAATGAAACCCAGGCCGGAATTATATGGACTTCTCCCCGACGGAGATTCGCCAGCAAAGACTGTGGATCCCGCAACACACGCAACCTCCGACATTGAAAATCAGCCCTACCCAAACAATGATATAGGGATGACAGTGATGGAAGCCCTGTATTCCAGAGCCTTTTGGGCATTATCTATAGGATTCGCTATTAGATTAATGGTTACTGGAGCTGCCACATTACATGCTATCCCTCTAGTTGAGGATTTGGGGTACTCCGGTGCCACGGCGGCTGGTGTCTTGGGATCTATGGGTATGGTAAGTATCGTGGGTAGATTAGGTGGTGGTTTCATGAACGATGCTTTTGGAACCAAACCAGTTGCAGTAGTAAGTGTATGTCTTCTTGCTGTATCATGCTTGATATTGGCTTATGCACAGAATTTATGGCAAGTCATGTTGTTCGTAGCAATATATGCACCATCATACGGCTGCTCTGCAGCTACTATGCCAGCAATAAAAGGAGATTATTTCGGACGTAAATCATTTGGCAGTATCCTAGGTTTATCTGGAATGGTGCAGATGGGGGGGTCAATGCTAGGACCAATATTCGCGGCCTACATATTCGATACCTCAGGCTCTTACCGTATAGCTTTTCTTACATTCGCCGGACTACTGATTATATCGGCAGCCATGTTCATGTCTCTTAAGAAGCCCCGATATAGATAAACTTTACTATTAACGGAGGTACCATGAAAAACGGTAATCTCGAAACAGCTTTCTCTATAGATGTCTCCAGTATCAAATTTGGTCCTGGAATTACTAAAGAAGTCGGTTTCGAAATGAGAAGACTAAATGCAACCAGAGTAATGGTTGTTACAGATCCTAAAATGAAAAACAGTGAAGCAGTATCTATCACACTAAACTCTCTCAAACAAGAAGGAATAGATGCCACATTATTCGATGGCGTGCATGTTGAGCCAACGGATATGTCTTTCCAAGAAGCGATCTCATTCGCTACCGACGGCAAATTCGACGGATATATCGGAGTTGGAGGAGGTTCAAGTATAGACACAGCTAAAGCAGCAAATCTATATGCTACATATCCAGCAGAATTTTTGACCTATGTTAACGCACCTATAGGGCATGGTGTACCAGTGCCTGGCCCAATAAAACCTTTGCTGGCAATCCCAACAACTTCCGGTACAGGCAGTGAAACAACAGGTACTGCCATATTCGATTTCCTTGAAATGAAAGCCAAAACCGGTATTGCACATCGTTATCTGAGGCCAGCAATCGGACTAATCGACCCCATGCATACTCTTACATTACCAGGAATGGTGGTGGCTAGCAGCGGTTTAGATGTTTTGTCACATGGACTAGAGTCATATACCGCTCTACCCTACAATCAACGCACTGCTCCTGAAAGCCCTCTAACAAGACCATCTTATCAGGGATCGAATCCCATAAGTGACATTTGGGCTATAAAGGCTATAGAAATGGTGTCCCAAAACATTGTAAGAGCCGTGCATGATCCCGAAGATATTGAAGCAAGAAGTGAAATGATGTTAGCAGCCACATATGCAGGAGTTGGTTTCGGTAATGCGGGTTGCCATCTACCTCATGGCATGTCATATGCAGTATCTGGCATGGTTCGTAACTTCTCTCCCGATGGATACCCACAAGAGGACCCAATTATTCCTCACGGGATGTCAGTTATACTGAATGCACCTGCAGTTTTTCGATTTACGGCTCCTACGAACCCGGAAAGGCATCGTAATGCAGCCGCGATCATGGGCATTAAATCCACGGCGGCCGACAATGAATACGCTGGATACTTGTTGGGGAAAGCTATAACAAATATTGTCAGAAAGATAAACATACCCAATGGGCTTGGTGCCATAGGATATCAGCTGGACGACATAGAAGCATTAGTAACAGCTACTTTGCCTCAAAAACGGCTCTTAGATCTTTGCCCTCGTCCTATTACACATAAAGAACTTCGGCAATTGTTTTTGGAATCAATGACTCTTTGGTAAATAAAAACAGGAGAAGTGTCAGGAATTTTGATGAAAGTCAAAATTTTCAACAACAACAGACACTTTGCCATAGAAAACTACATTAACGCTACTCAATCTTGAAGAGATTGAGTAGCGCCTAATAACAACTATCTTCCTTTACTTTCGCACTTAATTTAAGGTAAAATTGTCCTCTACTATAAAATGGATAAAGGTTTTACACTGGTTTAGTCATTAAAATGAATACTCAATGGACCAAAAATAGTTTTGTATATCTCCTCATAATAATATCAGTGTTGGCGATATTTTTTACTTTTTTCCAGGCACCGTCAAGTCGAAGTAACATACCTGTCAGCCAAGTCATCCAGATGGCCAAGGATAAAGAAATTCGTTCTATTAAAGTCGACCTTGAGATCCTGGAAGTTGAAGATATCGGAGGGCGAGTATATAAATCTCGTAAGGAAGATAACACTCCAGTCATAGAAATGTTGGAGAACGCAGGGGCGGACATTTCTGGCATAGAAATAGAAGTTGAAGGAGCGAGTGGATTTGGGAGCCTCCTTGGGTTGTTAATCAACTTTTTGCCGCTAATATTCTTTGGCGCAATAATACTTTTCATGATGAGGCAAGCACAAGGCAGCAACAATCAAACGTTAAGTTTTGGCAGAAGTAAAGCCAAAATGTTTGTCGGCAATAAAGTAAGTGTCACTTTCGCTGACGTTGCTGGCATAGAAGAAGCCAAGCAAGAACTACATGAGGTAGTTGAATTCTTGAGATATCCAGAACGATTCGCGGCACTTGGTGCAAAAATACCAAAGGGAGTTCTCCTTGTAGGCCCACCAGGCACAGGTAAAACTCTTCTCGGAAGGGCTGTGGCCGGAGAGGCTGGTGTACCGTTTTTCAGTATAAGTGGCAGTGAATTTGTGGAAATGTTCGTGGGAGTCGGAGCTTCCCGTGTTCGGGACTTGTTCGACCAAGCTAAACGGAATTCCCCCTGTATTATTTTCATTGATGAAATAGATGCAGTTGGAAGGCATAGCGGAGCAGGACTCGGTGGAGGCCATGACGAAAGAGAACAAACGCTAAACCAAATTCTGGTAGAAATGGACGGTTTTGATACTACTGTAAACATAATAATACTTGCTGCGACCAACCGCCCAGACATACTTGACCCAGCACTACTTAGACCCGGAAGGTTCGATCGCAGAGTAATGGTAGATTCTCCAGATATCAACGGCAGGGACG
>CAZNWQ010000099.1:0-4459 GCA_964576965.1 uncultured Dehalococcoidia bacterium | reverse complement strand
AGACAGTTGATTATAGGAGCAATAGGGTTACATCAGGTGCCATTTTTGATCGATATTGGAATAAATCCTCAAATGGCCGCTACAGTTTTGGGTATGACCGCTATAGCTAGCATCATAGGGAGATTGGGCTTTGGTTGGTTGGCGGACCGTATAGAAAAGCGATATGTTATGGCTTCAACCATAATTCTTGCAGGTATAGGATCCTTCATTCTAGCCAATGTGACCACTTGGTGGCATCTGGTTTTCTTTGTATTTATATATGGTGTGGGTTGGGGTGGAGGAGCGACAATAATGTCTGTACTAAGAGCAGAGTATTTTGGTAGAAAGGCTTTTGGTACCATTTCCGGTATGATGGATTTTGTTCAGATGTTTGGATTGGTTTTGGGTCCAATATTTGCAGGGTTCATTTTTGATACTACGAACAGCTACTATATTGCGTTTGTTACCTTTGCAATAGCAGCTGCTTGTGCAGGAACAATAATGATCTTTTTGAAACCGCCGGTAGATCAGTCTACAGACAGAGTGATAGTTTAACTCAATATGTGTTATCATTGCGTGCGATTTTGTTGGGTGTATGATTGGTTGGAGAAATCCTTAGAAGAATAATATTTTGAATCTGAAATTTTCAACATTTCTGTTTCTAGTGAGCACGTTTCTAGTTATCGGGTGCGATATTGGACCGTCAAATCAATCTTCAGTGAATACCTCAGGAAATGCTGCAGATCTCCCAACATACGGTGTGCCGGAATCCCAGGGAAGCTACGTAGTTTTTAATCAGAGGTTGATTGAAGGTATCTCTGATACACCAGTTGATATACAAGATGTAGATGCCGTTTTTTGGCACGTGTTTTCAAGCTTACCGGACGAGATAATCGTATATCCAACAGAAAACTACTATTACTACAAATTATATATGGATGGTAAACAATTTTGGGGCAATATAAGACTACCTGCAGGTAGAAGAGACAGAGGGGTTCTTTCTTTTGCTTATTTTGAATTCAAAGAGTCTCCACTAAAAACTGGTCCGAGATTAGAAATATGGAAATACTATACCAAGTCTGATGGGTTACTGGTAGAAAAAATCAATAAATTTACATACTCTGTGGAATATAACAACAAAAAGGTAATTTTCCATTTTAACCAAATCTCTCAAGATCCACCCAATCTCTTTCCACTGGCAGAGAACGAACTTTTTGTAGAACGGACTTTTGATGAATCCGGGTATCAATTTTTCTTGTTGTTTAATGCCCAGATGAACTATTTCCTGTGGGTCTTGAACGAAGAGGAAATTGTACCTGATATTCTCGAACCTCTAACTGATGATCTTGTGGTAGGGAAGAGGAGTGGATTTGCTTTCTGGATAGATACTGCTAATGGTGGAAGAAAAATACTTGCAGCGATACGTGGTCAGAGTGCCGTGAGAAACGATTATTACGATGGTCCGTTTGACCAACTTGCAGACAATTACGTCGATGAAATCCCAATATCAGAATATATGCAAAGAGCATCACCTTCTTTGATTGGTAGAATAGATAAGTATGGATATTTCACTGACAGGGAATCTGGTAGAGTTTCAATTTCTCCGTACTATGTTTACTTTACATTCGAGGCATTGAACCAGTTTTTGTCTGTTGCAAAAGCTACAGATGATCCATACCATTTCATATCCAGAGGTAGATTACCTTCTACTAGTCAGTAGTTTTTAAACAAGGTAAAATAGAAGAACTTGATCCTGATTAGTTTGACGGAGAGACTCCTTACGTTTTATTTGACAAGTTAAATTCGCATCGAACGACGCATGTCCGATGCAGATAGGAAATAATATATGTTTGGTCTCTACAGACGTATTAGAAATAGAGGAACCATATACAGGGGATGGAGTGTAGTAGCTGCCTGTGCTGCTATAGGTGCTTACGGAGGTGGAGTTTACTTCTACGGATTTACACTGTTCATGAATCCTCTGATGGAAGAATTAGAGATAACCAGTATGCAGGCATCTTTGGTGTTTTCACTAACCAGACTTGAAGGTGCATTTGAAGGTGCTATAGTTGGTTTTTTGATAGATAAATACGGCGCAAGAAAAATCATGATGATAGGCGTCCCTATTGTTGGCATCGGTTATATATTATGGGCAACAATGGTTCACAGTTACACATCCTTAATAATTGTATATGTAGGTGTAATTGCTTTGGGAGTAAACGGAGGGTTTTTCCATCCGGCTCTTGCTGTCGCTAATAACTGGTTTGTAAGAAGACGTGGTACCGCTATGGCCGTTATATCAACGGCTGTTGGTGTGGGTGGTGCCATACTTGTTCCTTTGGTTGGATGGGGTATAGATAATCACGGATGGCGTGCTGTAGCCATGGTCTCAGGCATTGGACTTTTGACAGTTGTTTGGCCTTTGGTGTTCACTGTTAGGCATAGACCTGAAGATGTTGGGTTATTACCGGATGGAGACAAACCCAATGAAATTGTAAGTGGTCAAGTTGACGAGGATGGATCTACTTCCAATCCTGGTTTTATGGAAGAAGTTGAATACACCATAGCAGAGGCTTTCAAAACTAAGGCTATGTGGATGCTAATCCTAGGTATAACTCTGAGATTTACTTCTCATACTGCTGTAATGGTTCATCTTTCTCCTATTTTAGAAGCTCAAGGCATGAGTACCACAAAGGCTGGAGCAGCTATAGGATTGTTAGTATTGTTGAGTATACCTGGAAGATTGGTGGTTGGTGTAATCGGCGACAGGTTTCCAAAAAACAAAGTTGTATCTGTGGTATTGATTCTTCAGGTTGCAGCATTGGTTGTTTTGATGGGCGCCGATACGATGTTTGAATTGTACCTGTTTATTGTTTTATGGGCGGCCGCTTACGGTGCAGGAATTCTAAACTGGGCTATAGTTGGAGATTACTTTGGACGCGCCAGATTTGCTACACTCAGAGGCGTGATGGGTTTGTTTTATTCAGGTGGGGCAGTTGT
This sequence comes from uncultured Dehalococcoidia bacterium, assembly GCA_964576965.1. GTDB lineage: Bacteria > Chloroflexota > Dehalococcoidia > Lucifugimonadales > UBA2985 > VFHP01. Next base: position 1,480 of record CAZNWQ010000099.1, on the reverse strand, counting down.
GGGTCCGGTCTACGCAGGTTGGGTCTTTGACCGAGATGGCAATTATACAGAAGCTATCACCATATTCCTATTAGTAACTGTACTTTCAGTGGTTGTATTTTGGTTTTGCAATCCGCCGAAGAGACCTTTGGATGACTAGAGTTCGTTTATAGGTCTCCTGCCAGAGAAACCAGTTTCGATGTCATGCCAAAACTCAATTTCTTGTTCTCCTTGCATCCAGCACAGATAAATCTCTTTTCCGTCTTCTAATAAATAGGGGAAATCTACTAAAGCAGTATCGATTCTTTTAATTAATATACCTTCGTCATTTATTTCGGTTAGGATTTTATCAATGTCCTTTTTGACATTTGTCGATTCATCCTCCATGCTTTGGACTTTTTCTTCGGTTTTGGAGTTGCCGTTGGACCGGAGTTTATGTACTTGTTCTTCCAGCAAAGTTTTGGAGATCTCATTTTTTGATAGATAATTTCTTATGGAGGCGAAAGCATCATTTAGCCATGGTACCAAGGATTGAGCTTCTAATAGTGTGAAGTATCGTTTAGTCATTTAATTATTATTCCACTGAAATTAATATTACTCCTGAGACTATCAGTGTAACAGATATTACCTTTATGGAGATTGCTTTGACGCTTATATCTTCCCTCAAAAGGTTACCAAATATTAATGTTAGAACAGTGCTGTATGCTAACAGAAACACTGACCTTGTGGCGTATACAGCAGTTACCAATCCTACCGGGCTTGATGAAACGGCCCATAGGAATAGTAGAAATGAAGCTGTAACGAACCCTATCTCGCTGGTTGCAATCAGTGCTAGCCTTCTTTTGTGGTACTGCCAGATATTTATCACATCATTTCGAGCCGTCTGGTTGAAGACTGAAGCAATAAACATAGCCGAACTTAAACCTAGGCTTTGAAATCCATGTGTCATTGGTATGGACAACTCTTCCAGTGGGATTTTTCCAGTGACTCTGGCCAGAGCTTGTGCACAACTGGCTAGAAGCAGTATCAATAAAGATCCGTGGAGAGTCACGCTAGAACTTCCAGATTTCCTTATTGATAATAATATAGCGCCGATAGCTGTTATTAATATGGCTAGCCATTGAACGTTATCCAAACGTTCCCCTAAAAACAGCAGTCCTAGTAAAGCTGCAAAAATGGGAGCTGTCTGTACAACTGGTACAACTCTGGACACTTCCTGAGTATTAAGTATTCTCAGAAATGCTACACCACTGAAGCCAAATATTGATCCAGACATTATTGCCATTGAACAAGAGTATATGTTCAGATTTTCGGTCCAGATCAAAGATCCAATTATTACTAACCCAACGGTTCCTTGGAATATTGCTATTATCAAAAGGAAACTTACATATGTTTTAACATAATGTTCAAGCACCGTCTTATCTACTACGTGGATAGCCGCGCCGATTATAGATCCCAACAAGGCAATTATTAACCAGGACAATTTCTTAACCTCTCAATC
>CAZNWQ010000098.1:458-4464 GCA_964576965.1 uncultured Dehalococcoidia bacterium | reverse complement strand
CTATAGGACCATCCGATCCATGGAAATCACCCGGATCGTCTTTATAAGTAGTATCAGTCTCTATCTTATTGAAATACGGTATAAGACTCTGATAATTCCACTCATCATTACCCCATTCGGTCCAGTTATCATAATCTTCCGGTATGCCTCTAAGGAAAATCGTAGCATTTATAGAACTTGACCCACCAATTACTCTGCCTCTGGGAACATTGATTTCAGCGGTATCTGTAGCTCTAGCCTTGAAACTCCAGTTGTGTTGTCCTCCAGGTTCCGATGCGAGATGGTACAAATTCTTAGCCTCATCCTGTGAAGATACATTCCTATATTGGTATTTGACTAAATCAGGGATACTATCAAAATCTGGGTAGTCTGGACCAGCTTCAAGTAATAGAACGGATGTGTTCGGGTCCTCGGTAAGTCTAGTGGCTAGTATAGATCCGGCTGATCCGGCTCCTATGATTACATAATCGTATTTCATATCATTACCTTTTATTGTTGTATTCTAGTCTCAAGATATTCGTAATCCATTGTTCAACGCTTCTATATGTGCAGGTGTTACCCCACAACAGCCACCTATAATGGTTGCACCAGCTCCCACCCAATCTTTTGCATAACCAAGATATTCATCTACACTCCTATCTATGATCCTTTCACCTTGGTTCCCGAGAAACCCTGGAGGCCGGGCTGCCTCAGTGTCTATCGAATGAGCATAAGCTCCAATTGGCAAAGAAGTGTATTCCCGTAGAATCCTTAATCCTGACTCTGTGTCTTTCACATCCGAATGCATAATGAAAAAAGCAGATATTCCTTGCGCTGATGCAACAGCTTCTACAGCATCTTTTATGGTTTCATTGCCGTGTCGTCCTTCATCTGTCCCCAAATAAAGATCTTCTCCGTCACTTTGAATTGAGTATCCAACCCAAATAGGCAAACCAATTTCACCAGCCGCCTGAACAGCTGCCCGTGCATCTAGCGTCCTCACAAACATCTCTAATGCAAAAAAGTCCACTCCCGATTCGGCCAATATTTGGGCTTGCTCTCTATAACTTGCTAAAGCGTCTTCGTACTCAGGTATCACCTTGGGGTTGCCCATAGGAAAGAAAGTAGACATAGATCCAGCTATCAAAATATCTTTATCGGATTTAACATTATTCCTAGCTTCAATGGCCAATCTAACCGACAGTTGATTAATTTCTAGTGTCTTATCATCTAAATTACCCATCTTGAGACCAGTTCTACTGGTCCAGAAAGTGTTAGTTGCTATAACTTCAGCACCTGAACGAATATAATCTTCGTGAATCTCTCTTATCAGATCCGGATACTCTAAATTAGCTCTTCCAGACCAAGTTTGTGGACATAAAGGCGCACCCCTTCTGGGAATCTCTGTACCCGTACCTCCATCTATTATTATTACTTCACCAGCACGGATTCTCGCGTCCATTGAATCTAAAACTGTCATGGTTACCCTCGAATTATCAATGCTAAATTCCTATCGTTTATTGTAACAAGTCTGAAGAACCTTCAGATCTTATTCTCTTAGCTTCCTCAACTATGGTCGGCAATATATCGCCGATCGCTCCCTGAATAATGTAGTCTGACACCCCGTCTATAGTTAGGGGTGTGAGTTCAGCATTTATTTCTATGATTTTCACCGAGTCAAAATCATCTGAACCGCGGTAAGAATAACTCTCTAATTCCAGGGCTCGTTGTTTGGCGATTCTCGGCAGTTGAGCAAATGGATAAACAACAGCAGAAGTACCACAAATCAGCATCAAATCACATTTCAGTGTTTCCTGAAAACTCCCATTTGCGACCTGGGATGGTATAGGTTCACCGAACCCAACTCCATCGGTCTTGATTAATCCGCCACATTCGGGACATTCCGGAGGAAGACTGTCTTCACGAAGCAATTTTTCCAGATCAAATGCTCCCCTAGGAAACCTAGCACCGCAATCTATACATCTGAGCTTGGTTCGGCTTCCGTGATATTCTAATAGGTTTTTTGAACCTGCTGTTTCATGAAGACCATCTACATTCTGGGTAATAACACACTTGAGAATTTCCGCTTCTTCAAGTTCTACTAACGCGTAATGACCAGAATTTGGCAAAGCAATATCCATATCACCAAGGACATTAGCGGAGGACATTCTCTCTACCCACCACTGTTTGGGGTCCTCCTGAAACTGCTGGTAACCCAAATAAGCAGCTCTCTCGGCTTCAGGATTCTTGGTCCAGACACCCTGAGGGCCACGGAAATCTGGGATACCGGATTCTGTGGATATACCAGCTCCGGTCAAAGCAATAGCGTACTTAGAGTTTGCTATATCTAAAGCAGCCCTATGAATAAGTTGTTCCATGGATCCTACCTCCAGATTATTATATCAAAATGAATAAGTAGGGTTATATGGAGTCCTAATGCAAATCACTAAAATACAATAACGCAGCGGCCTCGAGTTCCTCGAGCTTCGAGTCTTCGATGCGCCTCACTTGCTTGTTCAGCTTCGTATGTCCCAGCCACCCTTAAAGTGACAACACTCGTTTCCGCAAACTCTCGTAACTGGTCAAGTAAATCACTTCTATGGTCGTAAGTCCTAACTGAGGTACGGTGGAACGTGATATCACGTTCACCAGTTCCTGCCCAGCCTCGCACTGCAGCGTATGCTCCACCGTCTCGGATAGCACCTACGGCCAATTCAGAGAGTACTGCACCATCTGCAACACCATCGACTCCCTCTGGTGCTACTTTTCGAACCTGTTCAGAAAAGTCGTCACCTCTCGGAACTATTACGTCTGCTCCAAAAGATTTCACGAGCGGTTCATCGGCTGCAGAAGCATCCGCAATTACTCTCAGACCTTCATGTTTAGCAATTTGGACTACATAACCTCCGTATGCACCAGCCGCTCCAGTAACAGCAATTGTTTGCCCGGGAAGCAGCCCTAATTGATCCAGAGATTGCCGAGCCGTCAATCCGTTCATTGGAAGAGTAGATGCTTCGGCATGAGAAAAACCTTCTGGAGCTTTTACTACTGAATCCATACTCAGAACAATACTTTCACGGTAAGCTCCATGATCTGCAAGAGGTACCACCATAGCCATAACTGCCGTACCTACAGCAAGATCTGTTTCAGCTCCGGGTCCGATCTCATCTATCACTCCCGCAATGTCCATACCAGGTACGTGGGGTGGATCGATATCTTTAAGTGCTTCAGCTCTAGATCCATTTCTGAGCATCAAATCAGTTGGATTGACTGACGCTGCATGCACACGAATTCTTACTTCACCTTGGCCAGCATGAACTTCAGGTAGATCTACCACCTGCAATACATCTGGATCTCCGAAATTCAATACACCTACAGCTCTCATATCTCTATACTCCTTTTACATGCTAAATGCGGGCAGTGTTTATTTTAGGGACTCTTTGAAATTCGTTAAATCCTGTCCATGTCCCTGATAATGTTTCCATGTCTCGGTATTAATGGCATCGCCTGTAAAACTTCCGTCAACGAAAACATGTTCATCACAAGTTTCAAGGAAATCAACAAGCTCTTGGTGGGTATCACGAAAATGAGTCCAAATGAGTGCAGAATCCAAATCCCGCCTCGCTGTAACGTGACTTTCGTTAAGAGCATCCAGATCATCTCCTGATTGATTAAGCCATCCTGGTTTCGCTCCATTGGCTTCAAATCCCTTTACTAAAAGAAGAGTTTCGTTATCCCAAGCAGCAATATGAATAAGAGTTTCATGTATATTCCAGTGCCCTACAGCACCTGGCCGGGCTCTATCTTCCAAAGGAAAACTTTCTACTAAACCTATAAAGGCATCCCATCCATGTTCTATTGCCTCCAAAACATCCTGCTTTGCCATATAAATAACTCCTCCAGAGATTTTTTCAGGTCGCTGACTGAAAATGACTAGTCTGTGCCTCATTTTATGGAGATGGTGATCAAAATCGAACCCACGACAACTTGCTTGGGAAAATAGATCTACTCCGTCTCCATACGTGCA
>CAZNWQ010000098.1:0-448 GCA_964576965.1 uncultured Dehalococcoidia bacterium | reverse complement strand
TGACTAAAAGTGACCAGCCTATGCCTGTTTTATGGAGCGGGTGATGAGGATCGAACTCACGACAACTTGCTTGGGAAGCAAGAGCTCTACCACTGAGCTACACCCGCGTATTGTGCCAGTTTTGTGCCTAAAACAATACCTCTACAGTATAGCAGAGGTATTGAGTTTTGTCCTTGTACACAGATTTATGTGCAAAACACGATTCAGACCACTTTTGCAGTAGGTATATTGAAGTTCCTGATTGCTTCTTCTTGCATACTTGGAATGACATGGGAGTATATATCCATTGTCACACTGATAGATGAATGACCTAATCGCTCCTGGACTATCTTGGGGTGTATGTTTTGCTTAAAGAGCATTACCATAGGTTGGACTATTAGAAACTCATATTTGCGGCACTTAATAGCTGATCAAAGGAAGTAGCATTTACTAAACTAGCCACAAATTC
>CAZNWQ010000097.1:0-4479 GCA_964576965.1 uncultured Dehalococcoidia bacterium | reverse complement strand
TTTCATAGCCGAAAGAGTTCCGCCTGCCACTGCCAATACGACAACAGGATGGGATCCAAGAGGTAGGCCTAAGTACGATTTTGGTACTGGCTTTCCAGATCCAGATTCCTTTCCTGCAGAAGGTCTTCATGAAGCGTTGGGACAGGCCCTGAAGGAACGCGGAAGAGAAATGGTCTTATACCCGGATCCCAAGGGCTTTCTCGAGTTCCGGGAATTCATAGTTAATAAATTGAATCGAGAACGGGGTATTGTTGTTGAACCAGACCAAGTACTTGTAACTGGTGGTTCTGGAGTGGCTTTAGCGATATTCACTCAATTGCTCTCTAATCCAGGAGATACTCTAATTACAGAAGAATTCACATATCCTGGCACATTGAGCGTAATGCGCAACCTGAAGGCCAATATAGTTGGTGTATCCGGGGATGAAGAAGGTATGCGACCGGATGTTTTAGATGAAACCATTCGTAACCTAAAAAGCAAAGGGATTCATCCTAAGTTTGTTTATACTATACCATCGTTTCAAAACCCAACGGGAACTGATATGAGTGTTCAGCGCCGTCATGATATTTTAGTGGTAGCTCAAAATCACGGTGTACCCATTTTTGAGGACGATGCTTACGAGGATCTCCGGTTTGAGGGTGATCGTACTCCATCCATTCATTCCTACGATGATACCAAAATGACTTTGTATTGTGGTACGTTCTCCAAGATTATAGCTCCTGGTATGCGAATAGCATATTTGGTTGTTCCACCAGAATTAATCTCACAGACAAACTTCTTAAACTGGGGAAGACCTACCAGCCATTTTGCAGCACTTGCGACTTATTATTACTTACGAGATCACATGGATGAACATGTTGCAGAGGTCAATGACATTCTGCTGGCTAAAAGAGACACCATGATCGGGGCATTGGGTGAATTCATGGACCCCAAAGTAGTTTACAATAGGCCGGCTGGAGGCATGTATCTATGGGCACAATTGCCTGAAGGTATATCTGTCGCTTCTGTTGCAGGAAAGGCACGGGAAAGAGGAGTAGCTTACCTTCCCGGCCCCAATTTCTCACCAACTGGAGAAGGCGAGAACTATCTTAGATTATGTTTTGGATATGCGGACCATGAAGGTATTAGAGACGGCATAGCTCTTCTCTCTCAGATATTTACGGAAGAGGGATTATTGGGTTAACCCTGCATATCATTGAAGATATAGAGAAGAGATAAAATCGCAGATTTCGTATATTTGCTCGATGTTGAGCAAATTAGGAAACTATTCAAGGTAACAGCCATAGTAAGGAGTTGCATGGACTTATTAGATCTTAAAAGACCCATAGTTTTCTTAGACTTGGAAACCACTGGTATAAATATTAGGACAGATAGGATAGTTGAGATATCTGTGATCAAATACAATCCAGACGGAACTGAGATAGAGAAAACGAAAAGGGTTAATCCGAGGATACCAATTCCTGCCAGAGCATCAGAAGTACATGGTATAAGAGACGAAGATGTGGCTGATGAACCAGGCTTTCATAGCTATGCCAAAGGGTTCCTTGATTTTTTAGAAGGATGTGACATGGGAGGATTTAATGTATTGAGGTTTGACATACCTCTTTTGCAGGAGGAATTTAAAAGATCCGGGTTAACATGGGATTTAACTGATATAAACGTAATTGATCCTATGGTTATATTTCACAAGAAAGAACCCAGAGACTTAAACGCAGCTTATGAGAAATACTGTGGAAAACCTCTTGAAGGCGCACATCAGGCGTTACAAGATGCGCGAGCAGCTAAAGAGATATTGCTGGGACAAATAGCTTACTATGGTGATATCGGAGAGACTGTAGAACAAATTCATGTTTTTTGTAGTCAGAGAAGAGCCGAATGGATAGATGATAAAGGTAATCTTGTAAACACACAGTCTGGACCTGCGCTTGGTTTCGGTAAATACAATGGGTATTTAGTTTCTGAAGTTTTGAAAAACGACCTTCAATATTTGGAATGGATTCTGGAAGGAGATTTTGATTCAAAAGTTAAGGAAACCATTACTAAGGTAATGCATTCTCAGTAGTATCATGACTAGAAGAGTCTATATATTTATTAAACAGCTGGCTTTTTCTTTTTATCTTGCTTTGGTTTTTTAGTTTCTTTGTTTGAACGTCTATTGTCGCCTTTTCCCATTGTAATCCAACCTTATTTATCGAAAATACTTTATTGCGTGACCATTTTATCATGTTTAAGTAAATATTAAACTGTTCTCTGAAATTTTTACAGAAGAGAGATTATTGGGTGAATCCTGTATGTTATATATGGAAAGGCCAATGGTACGGAGAATGAATTTTGAAGATTTCTTAGTTGGAGATGAACGTGATTTCAAAGGGCGAACTTTGAATGACATTAGATCGTATACAGATCACGAAATAGAACATGTTCATGATTTCATCCAGATAGTTTTTCCATTAAATGAAGAAAGCCGAGCAAGTTTTCATGGGTATTATTTACGTCATGATCTTTTAGTGGAGCAAATTAGCAGCAATGAGTTAGCTAAAACAAATATAGTTAAATCAGCTGAATGGTTCTTGAAGTTTCTGGAGAGAAACAGTAATTGGAAAGCAGCTTATAATCACAATCATTTAAGAATAACAAGAATAATAAAGTGTCTGCGACTACTGGTTTCTGATCAGGAAGCCGATAAATTTTATAATGATGTTTTGCACCTTCTAGGGCATCACAACAAAATCAATGAAGTAACATTAGATTATTGGAAAAACGCTTAAATTGTATCCAATGAATAATCTGAAAATCATATTTTTTGCTATTCTTGCTGGAGTAGCGTTACTGTCCTCCTCCTGTTTTCAGGGAGAGGCAGATCAATCTGATGAAATGATATTGACCAACTCCGATCCTTTGCCTCTATCATCAGAGGACTTAAAAGTTAGTACTTTTACTGGAATTTCTAGTCCAAGAGCAGTTACTTATGACGGTGTAAACATATGGATAGCCAATATGGGAATGAATACCGTTACAAAGATTTCTGAGGACGGGACAACATTAGGTGTCTACAAAGTGGGCAACTCACCCAAGTCACTGGCATTTGACGGCAAGCACATATGGGTAGCTAATAGTGGCGAGGGATCGGTATATAAGCTCAATGTGGAAGGGGAATTAATAGGCAAATACCCCATTGGAGGAGGCTACACGGCTCCAACTTCTCTTTTGTATCACGAGGGACATATTTGGATTGCCTCGTCGTGGGGCGATACAGTAGCTAAATTCGATATGGAAGGTAAAACTCTCAATACCACTCGCATACCAGGATTGCATCCTGCTCCTTGGGCGCTTGAAACCGACGGTGAGTCCGTCTGGCTTGCTAGTCTACATCAATCAGTGGTTCAGAAATTGGGGGAATCTACGGAAATACTAGATACTTATCCAGTAGGACTTGAACCCGAAACTTCGTGGGAATCTGGAGGCAAAGGCCCTGTAGACTTAGTTCATGATGGAACCAACTTATGGATCGCCACAAACTGGAGGCATGTCGTAACTAAAATGAACTCCGAAGGGGAAGTAGTTGGTGAATATTCCGTAGGTAGGTGGCCTATGGCTGTGGCATATGATGGTGCCACAATTTGGGTTGCAAGCTATCTAGATGCTGAAGTTGTGAGACTAGATTTGAACGGTAATGAAATAGGAACTTTTGTTACAGGCAGGAGTCCTATAGCAATAGAAGCTATAGCTGGCTCAATTTGGATCGCTAACTTTGGTGACAATTCTTTAACCAAGATAACTTCTTGACATGACGTTTTATTTTGGTGACAATCCCTTAACGAAGGCGACCTTTTTATGGTGACTAGCACTAATGGACAAGGCAGCCTGATTAATAAATTAACCTTCTTGGACGGAGTATATGTATGCGGCACAGTGGAGCGCTATGGATAGCCACATTACTTAATGTAAATAACCTGACCAGATTGTCATGTCGTTTTATTCTTGTAACCTTGCTCATGGTGACCATTTTTGCCTGTGACAATGTTGATCAATACGAAACCAAAACAGTCCTGAATGTGGCGCTACCATCATTCGGCCCTGAATTACTTGATCCTTCAATGGATGCAAAATCCGGACTCCAATATCACGGTCATATGTTTGATCATCTATTGGGTGATAATTCTGAGGGTCATTTGGGCGCACTGGACAACTGGGAGGTAGATTCGTCTGCGACGACTTATACACTTACGCTTAGGCAAGGAATGAAATGGCACGATGGAGTGGATGTTACCTCCAAAGATATCGCCTTTATGATGACATACTACTCCAGGGATTCTGCACAATGCGGGGGATGTACCACCGTTAGAGAAGCTGTTTCTGAAGTGGAGGTTGTTGACTCCTATACTGCGAAGATACATCTGAACAGGTCAGATGTCATATTCATGAACAACTTTAACTCAGTTGACGGAGATATGCCGATACTTCCAGGGCATTACTTAG
>CAZNWQ010000096.1:0-4515 GCA_964576965.1 uncultured Dehalococcoidia bacterium | reverse complement strand
TGATTAACCCTGTAGCAAGCTCAGATGAGAACCAATTACTGGCACAAGATATTTATGACGAGAATGCTTTGGCTATAATCAAGGATCTTTTTAAAGACTCACTGAGTAATGTATTCGGGACTCGATCTGCTGAGGACATTTTGAAGAGATATATATACAAATTAAGAAGAGGTGATTCACGTAGCACCATTGAGCAAGCATTGGAATTTATCTCAAATTTATCAAGAATCCATGGGCCGGTTAAAGAAACATTACCGAAAATACAATTATTGATTGCCAAGTATGATCTGGACAAAGATCTTTTGCAGCCTGTCGAAAAAATTTTGGACACTATTTGCTCCTCTGGGGATCCCGTGATAGCAGATTCATTGATTCTGGATTTGGGTTTAGTCAGAGGTATAGCCTATTACACTGGTGTGGTGTTTGAGATATTGGATGTGAACTCAGATTTGATCTTATGTGGCGGCGGTAGATATGATGGTTTAATTAAGGCATTGGGTGCCGAGGAAGATGTATCGGCTATGGGTTTTGCTTATAATGTGGAATCAATGGTCAAAAGTTTAGGAGGATAACATTTTACGTATAGCAATTCCAAGTGATGGTGAATTATATGATTCCACGCTAAAATTTCTAGATGACAGTGGTCTGACAGTAATACGTTCCAGTCCACGCCGTTATACCGGAAGCATTAAAGGGGTGGATAACACTAGTGTTCTTTTTCAGAGGGCAGCAGATATACCCTATAAGGTGGGAGAGGGCAGCGCGGATATAGGAATAACTGGGCTAGACAGATTTTTGGAATTGGGATCAGATTCCGGAGATACAAACGTTGTAATGGAAGCTCTGGGATTTGGAGGATGCGAACTAGTAATAGCTGTTCCAGACTCTTGGATAGACGTAGATTCAATGTATGATTTAGCTGACTTGGCCTTTGATTTTCGAGAAAAAGGCCAAGATTTACGGATTGCTACTAAATACCCTAGGTTAGTTCAAAATCATCTGCTTGCATACGGGGTCAACTATTATTCCATAGTTCAGTCAAGTGGCACTTTGGAAGCCGCTCCAGCTATGGGATTCGCTGACATAATCGCTGACATAAGTTCAAGCGGGAATACTATTCGAGAAAATCGTTTAAAGACCATAGATGGCGGATCTATATTGGCTTCTCAGGCTTGTATAATAGTTAATAAGAGGACTTTACACGAAGATACTGATGCCATGCAGTCGGCAAGAATCTTGTTGGAATATATAGAAGCATACATGAGGGCCAGGAATTTCTTCAGTATAACCGCTAATGTTCGAGGAGATTCACCAGAAGAAATAGCAAAAAAATTAGCGACAGAACCGGATGTTACTGGTCTGAAGGGACCTACTATATCCAGAGTTTATGATAATGAAAATAGTAACTGGTATGCTGTGACTATGGTCGTTCCACGTGATATTCTTATGAAGACTGTAGATCATATCAGGAATATAGGTGGTGGAAGTTTGACAGTATCACAGGAGCACTATGTCTTTGAAAAGGATTCCACTTCTTATACGGGATTACTTAACTCTGTTTCTAAATCCAGTCTGCCATAAAAGTAAACATGCCTAATCTTATTGCTCATCTTGGAATTGCCAGTGGTGCTGCAGAACGCCTATCCAACCCAATGATAAATAAAAACTTGGGACCTTTCCTGCTAGGATCCGTTTCTCCAGATATAAGAATAATAACCAAGAACCGACGGGATGACACTCATTTTGTTGATTTGAATTTTCAACATTGGGGAGCTGGAATAAAAGGGTTGTTTGATGCTCATCCTAACTTAGCAGACTCTAAAAGCCTGAATGACGCCACAAAGGCATTTATCGTTGGGTACGCATCTCACTTACTTGCCGATGAGTTATGGGTGTTGGATTTTTATAGACCATATTTTGGCAATCGAGATGTTTACCCAGAGACATTATTCGGGGATGTTATGGATAGAGCTCTTCAACTGGAGCTGGATCGAAGGGAAAATGACATCATAGGTGATATGGGTACGTTGAAACCTGACATCAGTTATGCTTATAAAGACGTTGAAGTAGCCTTTATTGATGCGGAAACTATGTTTGATTGGAAAACATGGATAGAAGGGATGCTGGACTGGCAATTTTCTTGGGGAAGACTTGAATTTATGGCTAGAAGAGTTGCATCAAGGCATACTGAGGATGCTTATGCCAAAGTCAAAATAATAGTTGATGATTTTTTGAACTCAATTGATAATAGTATGGATAATATATATAGAATTATTCCTTCTAAAAATATAGAGTTGTACAGAGAAAAAAATATACAAGAGATTATAAATTTTGCTGAGGAGTATTTGGGTTGAAAGTGATCTATGGAATGCAAGAAGGATTGGAAGTTCTTTCTAGAGAACTGTTTTTTTCCGATCAAATGTCTAATAACAGTATAGAAGAAAGTATATTAAAAATATTTGGACGTAGGTTGACACCAAACCAAGTGGTGAGTGAAATATTGTCTGAAGTTTCCAAGACCGGTGATGAGGCACTAAAGAGATATACCAAAATGATAGATGGTGTAGATCTGGGTGGTCGCCGTATCGTCAAAAACCGTATTCTTGAGGAAATAGGTGATTTGAATGCCGAAGTGTTCAATGCCCTTCGGATTTCAGCGCAACGCGTTGAGCAGTTTCATATGAATACAGTTCCTGAATCCTGGTTTGATGAGGCACAAGGTTATGGAGAAGTGATTAGACCAGTAGAAAAAGTTGGTATCTATATACCTGGAGGAAGAGCTTCTTATCCATCCACCGTTCTGATGACGGCGATACCTGCTAGAGTTGCAGGAGTTAAAGAAGTATTCCTCGCAACTCCCTCAACTGGCCAGGCTGGGATAAATTCTGATGTCTTAGCGGCCGCATATGTTGCTAATGTTGATCAAGTTTTCAACATTGGCGGGGCGCAGGCCATAGCAGCTTTCGCTTATGGGACAGACACTATACCTAAAGTAGACATGATATGTGGTCCTGGAAACCTTTTCGTAACTATAGCCAAAAAAATGGTATATGGACAAGTTGGCATAGATGGATTGGCAGGTCCTACTGAAACCTTGATTGTAGCAGATGATACTGCTGATCCAAGGCTCTGTGCTGCGGATTTATTAGGACAAGCAGAACACGACCTCTTGGCCACACCTGTATTGATAACTACATCAGAACCTTTAGTAACCAAAATTATGTTGGAAATAGACAAACAAATGGAAAGTCTCTCAAAAAAGGAAACAGCGAGTGCGTCCATTGAGAATCGAGGTGTCATTGTAGTTGTAGATACTATAGATGATGCTTTGACAATAGCCAATTCATATGCCCCAGAACACCTATGCCTTATGATTGAGGAACCTTGGAATGCAATTGATAAGGTAAGTAACGCGGGGGGTATATTTTTAGGAGAAAATTCCCCTGAAGTTATGGGGGATTATATAGCCGGACCCAGTCATGTTATGCCTACAGGTGGTACTGCTAGGTTTAATTCATCTTTAGGAATTGCACAATTTATAAGAAGAACACCAGTGGTTTCATTGAATCAGAGCACTGTAGACGAATTGGCCGAGACTGCCGTGACGTTGGCTAGACTGGAAGGCTTTGACGCCCATGCTCAGGCAGTTGAACTAAGGGTGAATCCCGAGTAAATATGCTTTAGGGTTAATATATTGAATATAAATAGATTATTTAACAAAGATTTAATGAAAATAGCACCTTATGAAGCAGTTGATTCTCCGGAAACCCTATCCTTGTCTTCTGGGATAGAGATTAACAACGTTATAAAACTTAACGCTAATGAGAATCCATATGGGCCATCACCAAAATTACCCAAAGCTTTGAATGACTTCAGGGACTATCATATATATCCTGATCCTAATCAGAAAATAGCTAGAGAAGCACTATCTGGGTATGTGGGTGTTCCTCCAAATCATATATTAGTAGGAGCTGGAGCGGATGAGTTAATTGACCTGATATTAAGGTGTACAGTTGAAAAAGGGGATTCAGTAATGATCTGCTCTCCAACTTTTGGAATGTATTCGTTCAGTACATATATAAATGCTGGTTTACTAATCGACGTCCCTAGAGACCAAAATTTTGACATAGACCTAGAATCTATCAACAGATCGATAACTGATCGGACGAAAGTGATTTTTTTGACATCTCCTAATAATCCTACTGGCAACATGATTTCTCTGGATTCACTTATAAACATACTAAAGAATGACGTTCTGGTGGTAGTGGACGAGACTTATTACGAATTCAGCGGAAAGAGTGCAATTGAACTCGTATATGATTACCCAAATCTTGTTGTACTTCGAAGCCTAAGCAAGTGGGCTGGGTTGGCTGGGTTGAGGGTGGGATACTCTATAATGGATCCTAGCATTGTGAACTTCCTTATGAAAATAAAGAATCCTTATAATTTGAATATTGCTGCTCAGATAGCGTTGATGACTTCACTTGACGATATATCGTATTTGCAGAGTAATGT
>CAZNWQ010000095.1:0-4725 GCA_964576965.1 uncultured Dehalococcoidia bacterium | reverse complement strand
CCCGAGAGGGGATTCGAACCCGCTAACCTGCCGATTACAAATCGGCTGCGCTACCCTTGCGCCACTCGGGCATCCTCAATCTCCATATATAACACAACTTCCCACCCAGGGAAGTTGTGTCAATAATAGCACAGTTGTATCAAACGTTCTATGGGCATTCCTAAAGATAATTTATTACAACCAAGGGACTATATAGCTACACAATACAAAAGTCAAGATTTGGCGACTGTCAAAGAAAAAGAGAGGCATAAAAGCCTCTCTTTTTTCTAAACACAAAACTTTGAGATTTCCGTTAGTTGTTAGATTCCTTCATGTAGTAACCGCCAGCGGATATAAGAACTAGAGCCATTACAACCAGTCCCAATACAAACCCAGACCCAGGAGCTACATCCCCAGGTGTTGGTGGTAATAATGTAGCTGTTGGTTCTGCTGTTGGTTCTGCTGTAGCAGTAGCAACAGGAGCAGCAACTGTCGCTGTCGCTCCTGCGAGGATTTCAGCTAAGGTCAAGCTGCTATGTCCAGCTGAAACCGACACACTTGTGGGAGTTGCAGCTGGAGTAGGGGTTGGCGCCGGTGGTATTGGTTGACCAACTAGGGCGAAGAAACTGAGGCTTCTAACCGAAGCACTGACAGTTTTGTCAGCCGCACTTAGGGTAGTAGCTAATGCATGCCATGTTCCAGATGCGACGTTATACTTGTAAAGAACCAATCTTCCTGGGTTACCTTCAGCAGCAACAACATCGGCGTCGTTGTAACTTATGCTGATGTTAATAGTACTGTTAAATGCTGCTGCCGCTGTGACAGTTCCAGCTGCGTCTACTTGGTTCAGTGTGAATAAGACACTGGAAAATGTCATGCCCGATGGGGCTCCAGCCGGTGCGTCTGCTTCTGCTTTCGTAGTGTATTGCAGTAAGGCAGCGGTTTTGGCTGCTGCGGAATTATGGCTTATGGTAACTCTAGAGTCTGGAGAGGAGAAACTCGACGCTAAACCCGGAGTAATCGATCCAATGGATGATCCTGCTGCCACATCGAATGTCGGTGCGACCGTTGGTGTTTGCGCATTTGCAGTACTAGCGTAGAAAGCGGTAGCAAGTAATAACATGCTTAGAATGAGAAAACTGCTAGATACCTTTTTTACATTGTTTACAACTGACATTTGGTCCTCCTAAATCACGCCCATCTATAAATATATGAAAACGTCAAACCGTACACAGTCCCAGTTAGTCGATTTGCATTTTGAAATATAGGCTTATCGTATTTAGCGTACAGATAGCCCAATTTTGGTTGCAACACTACTACAACTTCAATGATGCGTCAATAGTATTCTACAATGTGTGCCACGTAAAATTAAAGCCTTTTCTTCCAAAAGGCAAATTGCACTGATATACTCGTCTATGTATTGGCGTTTAACAGGGGTGTTTAGCCTATAATGTGGCTATCTAACTTAAGAAGATTGTCCAGAAATATCTGGAGCCAGTATGAGAACTGTAGGATACAGAGAGTGTTATGTCAAATTTAAGAATTATGATTACAGGCGGGGCAGGTTTTATAGGTTCTCACCTTGTCGACAAGTTATCGGAATTAAACTTTGATCTGGTCGTGGTTGACAACCTAACTTCCGGCAATCAGAGAAATTTAGGGTCCTCTTGTCGTTTTTATAATGTTGATATAACAGACGAACATTTGAGTGATATTTTTGAACAAGAGAAACCTGATATAGTATTTCATTTGGCAGCTCAGATAAGCGTGCAGTCATCTATGAAAGACCCATATAACGATTCGAAAATAAATGTATTGGGTTCGATAAATCTGTTTGAAAATTGTATAAGATTCGGAGTCAAAAAAGTTATATACGCTTCTAGTGGGGGAGCAATCTACGGAGAGCCTTTATATCTACCATGCGACGAAGCTCATCCGATAAACCCATTGTCGCACTACGGGGTGGCCAAGTATGCAGTTGAGAAGTACCTCCAAGTTTACAATAACAGTTTTGGGTTGCAATACACTGTATTGAGGTTCAGTAACGTTTATGGGCCTAGGCAAGACCCACATGGAGAGGCAGGAGTAGTGGCAATTTTTTCGAAAGGCATGATAAATAGTGAATCGTTGATGATAAATGGTGATGGTTCACAAGAAAGAGATTTTTTGTTTGTTTCCGATTTAGTGGATGCACTAACGAAGTCCATCGATCTGGCGGACAGCGAGATTATTAATATAGGCACAGGACGCGGCTATTCCGTGAATTATGTGCATGATGAACTCAAGAAACATTCTGGTTATATGCTTAAAACTTCAACTGGACCTGAAAAACCCGGAGAGGTTTTTAAGATATATCTAGATTCGGAAAAAGCTAGATCCATTCTTGGATGGGTTCCGAAAATACCTATAGAAGAGGGCCTGCGGTTGACTGTGGATTGGTTTAAAAATAACTTGAATGGTCAATCGCTGCGCTAACTAGAGCATAGCTATAATAGTATCTTGGGTATCTAGATGATAATTTATTCCCTGAGATGCCAGATCCAACAGATTATCCATTGATTTTCTGGTAAAAGGTTTGCCTTCAGCAGTTCCCTGTACCTCCACAAAATCCCCAGATTTGGTCATCACTACGTTAAAGTCCACATCTGCTCTGAAGTCTTCGTCGTAACATAGGTCTAATATTTCTTCCCCGTTGACTATTCCGACACTTATAGCGGCTACAGAATCCCTTATAGGTAACTCTTTAAGAGTGCCGATTTTTACCATGTGTAATAACGCTTGGTATAAAGCAACAAATGAACCAGTTATGGCGGCCGTTCTTGTTCCTCCGTCGGCTTGTACGACATCGCAGTCTATAAGGATACTGTTTTCTCCTAATGAGTCCATGTCTACCACAGATCTGAGAGATCTACCAATAAGTCTTTGTATTTCTTGTGTTCTACCTCCCAATCCCTTGGAACCTATTTCTCGCGGTTTCCGAGTCAAAGTAGATCTTGGTAACATACTATATTCTGCCGTCACCCATCCCTTACCCTGACCCTTAAGAAACGGAGGTACTCTTTGTTCTACCGAAGCTGAACATATCAACTTAGTTTGACCTACTTCTATGAATGTGGATCCCTCCGCGAATGCCAAATAAGATGGCTCTATTTTGATCAAACGAGGTTCGTTGTTTTCCCGGCCATCTATTCTGAACAAATCCAATATTCCTTTCCATGTTGACAATATAATAAATTGAGCATCGTATTAATTTGAGATAGGGAGTATATCATAATCCGATGTAGGATTTTACATTATGATATACTTAATTTCAGGGGGTTACGGTGCCTGAAATTTATACCAGACAAGGTGATGAAGGTGAAACTGGATTATTGTATGGAGGGAGGATATCCAAATCCGACCCTCGTTGCGAAGCATACGGTACCATTGATGAAGCCGTAGCTTCCATGGGTTTGGCTAGATCCCTGTTAAAATGCGAAGATTTGCATCCCATTCTGAAGGGAATACAGAAAGAGCTTTTTACTGTTGGAGCAGAACTAGCTACTGACCCAAGTGAGTATGGCAAATTGATAACCAATTTCAGTACTGTGACTGATCAAATGGTGAAAAACTTAGAAACTCTAATCGATAAATTGAAGGAACAACTAAATTTACCTAGAGCCTTTATAATACCAGGCTCCTCACCCGGATCAAGTGCACTTGATTTGAGTCGCAGCATTATTCGGAGAGCCGAAAGGCATGTAGTCAAGTTGAAGGAACTCGACTTTATAGAGAATCACAATGTTTTAATATACCTAAACAGATTATCGGATCTGTTATTTGTTATGGCACGTTACGAGGATAAAGATGTACCCATTGAGGCCCTTACAGATTAAAACTTTTTATCTACTACCAGTTTTATTGCTTTTGTTTTCTGCCTGTAGTGCTAGCACATCACCCGGTGGTGATGCCGTTCAGGTTTCGTTTAACACTGAAAATGACATTTTACTCAGTGGTCATGTTTTTGGAGAAGGCAATACGGTGGTTATTCTTAGCCATATGGATACTGGAGACCAATCCAACTGGTGGCCATTTGCCAGAACACTTAGAGACAAAGGATACAAAGTCTTAACTTATGATTTCCGGGGATTTAGAGATTCTTCTGGGGAGGTTGCGCTAGATTCATCTTACGAAGATCTGAATGCTGCCGTAGACTATTTTGTTGACCAGAATGTGTCGCAGATTGTTCTAATAGGGGCAGGTATAGGCGGTACTGCTTCTCTTAGAGTTGCGAGTCATTCGGCAGTCGTAGGTGTAGTTACTTTGTCATCTTCTCCGATTGTTGGAACTTTAAATGTTGTAGATAATATACCTGCAATAAAGGCATCAAAAATGTTTTTGGCTGCAGAAGAGGATACCTTTAATGTCAGAAGCATGGATGTTTTTTTGCAGATGTCTGGAGATCCCAAGGAGAGGCATATCTTGAAAGGGTCTGAGAAGGGTACCAATATGCTGCTTGGACCATCTGGTCCGTCTGCGAAGGGATTGATTATAGACTTTTTGAGAAGGAATACTCAATGAGTGAATTTGTAACTATAGTTGATTATGATTCTGGAAATATTCGAAGTGTCGAAAAAGCCATACAAAAACTAGGAAGGGATACCTTGGTTACCGATTCACCAAAGGATATTCTAGCAGCAAAAGCAGTGATTTTTCCTGGGCAAGGAGCTTCAGAATCAGCTATGTTGAACCTCAATAGAAAGCATT
>CAZNWQ010000094.1:0-4738 GCA_964576965.1 uncultured Dehalococcoidia bacterium | reverse complement strand
ACGTCCGTGTTGTTATGGGCCTTATCCCAAGCTACCATCTTCGGTGAGCTCATTATCTCCTGCATTTTGTCCATGTCTGTAATATTAGCCATATTTATCACTTTGCAGCGTCCTTCGATTCCCGTGTCCACAACTCCTACATCGAAGGAGGCTCCGGCCTGTTTCATTTCCTCTTCGAACTCAGCCATCAGAGCCATATACTCATCAATCGTCCCGTCAAAAGTTGATACTACGCAAATGTTCATTTAAATTCTCTCCTATATTAATGCATTTATTTTAAAGCAATTGTTGCAGTTAGAAAATGTATTGGGAATAGAATGTGCGTTAGTCTAATAATTTAGTGCTATCCAGATAGGATAGTTGAATAAGATGAGTTCCGGGGCTGGTCTGTTCGACCCGCTGTCTTACAGGCAGAAGAGCTTGTTCAGTTGAGTTATCCCGTGTTAAAGGAGGTATCCAATTGTCATGATGTCCTAATATTAGTTGTCGTGGTTTTAACATTCCGGTCATCATTCCTATGTAGTCCGATAAGGATCCTTGTATTGGTTCCCCATCTACATTTGGTCTGCCTCCCATGGCCAGTATTGCAACGTCTGCACGGATGTCGCTAATAATTCCCGTCCAACAACCTGATGTGTCTTGGTAAAATATAGAGCCATAAGAAGTTTCAATTAAAAACGACAAAACTCCTCCAGTTTCACTGGATCCAATTGAAGAAGTTATATGCTCGTTGACATCTACACTCATGTTCTGGTCTTGAGTTCCTGGAAACGGGTTACAGCACCACTTTTCGTCTTCTGTCAGATTCAGGTGTCCAGTTTTTGATTCATTGGTTTGCACTTGACCTGTATCAGGGATCCATATACATGCATGCAGACTTGGGAAAACACGCATCGTTACAGAATCACTAAGTCGAAATCTTTCACCACCTTGCGCTACTCTCAACTGCTCACGGCTTATTTGTTCTTCAAGGAGTACCCGGTTTGTTTCATTCGACCCTATTACTACCGCCCCGGTATTTGCAGCTATTGTCTCTGCACCAGCGATGTGATCGAAATGGCTGTGGCCAACTACCACGAAATCTGCTTTATCAACTTCAGATGCTGACAATCCCACTTTCGGAGCAGAGGCTACTCTGTCCATATAGGCATCTAAGAAGATAACTAGGTCGTCTATAGTCAGTCTAAATGTTGCGGTTCCAAGCCAGTCTATTGTTATGCCCATATACCGATCTTATCATAATTTTATAGTGATATATTTTGTGGGCGTATTGAATGATTTAGTTGGCCGATATTGAATGGGTGAGGAGTGATGTCGACTAATTAATCCGTGACTTTGGTCATTGATTAGATAATAATATCGGACTCTCGATTGATTCTTTGAACCCCGCTGCGTTTCTGTGTCCACCGCCCCCTCTTAACTTGGCCACTTCACTCACGTCGAAATCTCCTAAATTTCTATCCGATCGTAAACTCCATATCTTGAGACCGTCAGCTCGCATAAAGAAGCATGCTCCAAAAGGGTATCGAGTATTCTTGGCCAGTTCACCGGCAACTTCGCTAAAATATTGCGTCTCGTTTACTGCAAGCACTACGTGCGTATCAATTGTTACTTCAAATGCCTGTGCCACTCGCCTTTGGATATGCATTTTTTCAGAGCGCAATATTGCTTCTCCTTCAGCTTTCCATGTGTCGCCACGAGATACAATCAGATCCATGGTTTGCCAACGTTCAAATGTCCTATTAAACGACCCCCTCCACGCTTTATTTTCCTCAGTATTAATAAGTTCTTTAGTCCACAGGTCATAGTCCTGTACGTATGCCAATAAACTTGGAACGGGTTTATTGGGGTGAAAATATTCCCATGCCAATACAGCACCAGATTTATTCATGTCAAAGTGTGCAAATGGTAAATCGGCAAGGTCATCCATTGCAGTCTTATGATGATCTAGTACAACGAGTTTGCACCGATCGGCAATGTCTTGAAGAATATCTCTTGGATACGAAAAGTCCACCACATAAACAGTCTCGCCAGGAGAGACTTCCGGGAAATCCTGTCCATACTGCACTGGAATATATTTCGCTTTGTATCCATATTTAAGCCAGATAGCGTAGGCAGCTCCAAATCCGTCATCACATCCAGCATGGTATAGAACTTTCATTTTTCAATCTCCTAGGCTTATATGGTAATGGCTGTTTAGCAATCGTGACATTATAGTTGGACGCATACTTGAGTGGCAATCAATTAATTTCTGTCAAAAGACGTATTTAACTAATGCTAATATTCCATAACCTATAAGGACAACTATGAACCAGTAAAACAATCCAATGATATAAGCTTCCCACCAATTGGATAAGGTGGCACTTTTATAACGTGCATATGTAACGCAACAAAAGAAAACAAATACTAACCCGATAGCTCTTAGTCCTAGCCAAATTACATCCATTTTAAATAAGACCTATTCAAGAGATATCAGTAGGATCAGTATTACGTGTCTCAGATTCCAAATCTGTTGGCTTTGATGGGTTTTCTTCGGTGACTCTTCTTACTTGTTCTGAAGTTATCATTGCCTGAGTCATTTGTTGGAATATTTGATTAGACCCACCAGCGCCGTAAGGTATAAGAACAGCATTATTCTGACCGGAAGTTCCTATATCTCTCAATGCATCAAAATACTGAACCATCATAACCATGTTCATAACATCCTGTGTTTCTACTTCAGAGCCCGTAACCTGTTTAAGGTCGTTTATAGAATCTTTGAACCCTTCGATGATAGCTGCTCTTTGTTGAGCTATTCCTTCGCCTTGCAATTTCTTAGATTCTGCTTCAGCCTCCGCACTTTTTACTTGCCTTATTTTATCAGCCTCAGCTTCATTTTCTGCAGCAACCAGGAGCCTGGCCGTTGCATTGATTTGATTCATAGCTGCTTTCACATTTGGGGCTGGGTCAATGTCAGTAATGAGAGATTTTATAATGGCATACCCGAAATCATCCATTGAATCTGATAGATCTGATTTAATGATTTGAGCCAGATCTTCTTTAGTTTCGAACACTTCATCCAAAGTCTTCTTTGGAACTTCACCTCGGACTACATCATACACATAAGATGTTATCTGCATTTCCACATCCGTTAGCCTGTAAAAAGCATCAAATATCTTTTCCGATACAGCTACATATTGCACAGAAACTCCCAGATTAACGAAGACATTGTCTTTAGTTTTAGTCTCTACAGGCACATCCAATTGTCTTATACGTATAGATTCTCTGCCGGCTACTCTTTCCAATATTGGGATCACGAAGTTCAATCCAGGGCCTATTACCCTATTGAACTTACCTAGCCTTTCCACTATGCCCATCTGTTGTTGTGGAATAATTTTAATACTGAGAGCCAGTAATCCTACAGATATTACCAAAATTATTACTAATTCCATGCTAATCTCCTGTTTATGGTGTTCTAAAACCTCAATCGCAATTCACTTTAATTATTCAGTCTGTTTATAAATGATGATCCAATCCATGTTAAAAATCCAGACTTTTGAGAAAATCTAACGCATCCTTAGTACTTTGGTTGGCAGCTTTTTCGTTCCATCGTACTGTAGATTCATATGGGTGTCCGTATGGACCAATCCAAACATCCTCGGTCCATGTAATATCTGCGTCGCGTAGATCAAAAGCGTGATAAGCATCCGGGTATAATGTACTTTTTGCAACACCAGCAGAGTGATTATTCAAAACATCTGAAAGGTCACCGCACAATTCTCCTTCACGAATTGAATCTAATTCTCCTGCTAGGATATATATGGGATTACCAGTTGGGTTGCCTTCATATGTACAGTCTCGTGATACAGGGTCACAAATTTCAGGCGACACTTTATCTTTTTCAGGGTCAAATAACCACCAGCAACCAGGATAGAATACGATGTGCCCTGCGAACCCGGGCTGGCCAGGCTTAAGATATCTATCTTCAACTATCTGGCTACTAACAAACATAGCCAGTTCTCCACCGAAAGAAAAACCCATAACGGCTACCTTTTCAGGATTGATATCAGGTAGAGATTGTAGTACTTCCAAAGCAGCATAAACAGCAGATTGTAGTCTGCCAGCATCAGGAGCAGAATAATAATCGTCGTATATCCCAGTTTTTAGATCCAGTTCGAAGGTGGCAATTCCAGCATTAAGCATTGTTTCTCTATGAAATTCATATCGAGAGTCAACTCCGACTGTCCCATGAAGAAAAATTACAGCAGGAACAGTATTTGTTAAATCTTCTGGTAAATATAGGTCTCCGTTGAAAGATACCTCAAGTTGTGGTTCTCCATATCCAGGTGGAGGACCGCCAGGACTTCGGATGGTATAGGCAATTTTCTCAATAGCATCATGTCGCGTCTTTTTTACGGGTATGTATATTGGAGTTGGTTCTATGATTTCAATATGAGCTGTTGCTGTTGGAGTGATCACAACATTAGTATTAGTTTTAGGTTGTGGAGTGTATGTTGGATACGGCGTTTGGGTGGGCAGTGGAATGTATGTTGGGTATGGGGTTTGCGTGGGGTAGGGAGTATACGTAGGATATGGAGTCTCTGTTGTAGGATCTACCGATCCGGCACACCCGGTTGCCAAAGCAGCAGTTATCAAAGAAGAGATCAGTAAACGCATAAGGCTACCTTTGTTTGCTATTATTGTTGATGTTAATGTTGGCATCTAAATTGTGTTTTACTGGGTCACAGGCGATCTGTAG
>CAZNWQ010000093.1:0-4739 GCA_964576965.1 uncultured Dehalococcoidia bacterium | reverse complement strand
TCTCTGGCAGATGGTCTGTTATTAGCCTGTATATCCAGAAATGCAGCCCCGTTCAGTTGAACGCCAGATATCCATTGGGATTTATCTACGTGTTGCCCTTCTCCAGTCATATTTCTGTGATAAAGTGCACTGAGAGCACACATAACACCATACATACCTCCTGTGTCGTCCATGTATGACCAGCCCCAACCTGCCGGTTGTTCGGACGGTAAACCTGAAAGGTATGTCATACCCGACAATGCCTGTGCTATCGGACCCATAGTCTGATAATCTTTGTCTCTACCTGTGTGACCGAAACCAGACATGGATAGGTAAATGATGTCTGGACGCAGCTTTTTCATTTCTTCGTAACCAAGACCCCATCTATCCAGAACACCGGCGGCGAAATTTTCGATAACTATGTCGGATTTCGAAACAAGCTGTTTTACCAGGTCGTTACCCATGGGAGTGCGTGTATTTAGCGTTATGCTTAGCTTGTTTGAGTTATTATCACTGAAGTGTCCGTCTGTGTTGAGGTTTACCGGGAACCCGTCTGGTGTAGACATACCGCCCATAGCTCCTCTGGTACTCGGGTTTATTGGCCATTCGACTTTTATCACTTCTGCGCCAAGTGCTCCCAACCACCTAGTACACCATGGCCCTGCTCTTACCCAGGTGAAATCAAGAACTCTTATTCCGTCTAGGGGTCTTTTTCCGAGGGTTGTTTTTGCCTGAGTATTAACCATGATGAACCTCCTAAATTGCACTTAAGTGGTTTCGATTCGGTCTGGTATCCAACGCAAGAATTAAGCCATAATAGGAATGCTTAACCTACCTCTATGACATGGTCATAGGATTATAGCATAAGGGTCTTAGACCCCCCAAGCCCCACTTATTTGTATATTTGATCCATTTACATATTTAGCATCTTCCGATAACAAGTAATTGACCATGGAAACGATGTCAGAATTTTCACCGACATGTCCCGCGGGTATATATCGTTTCATGCGTTCTAGCTCTTCTTTAGGCGAACTACCAGAATCTATAAACCCAGGTGATATTGTGTTTACTGTGATGCCATGTGGAGCCAATATTTTAGCGAATGACCTAGCTAAGGTTATTATTCCAGATTTGGCTATATAATGAGCTGTTATATCTGGTTGAGCAGACAGTTTATCTGCATTAGCCATTCCAAATGCTATTATACGCCCATACTCTCGTTTAATCATTCCATTTGTAACTGCTTGGCATAAGTAGAAAAGAGAGTGAAGGTTATTATCAAACATTTCGTTCCAACCTTCTACAGTTTCATTGAGTAAGTTAATTCTATGGTATGGTCCAGCGCAGTTTATGAGAGCGTCTACCCTGCTCCACTTATTTTCCACGAGTTCAACGAAATCCTTTACCGCATTGGGGTTTGAAACATCGCAATGCAATGCTATTGCTTGAGCTCCTTTCGATTCAATGTCACGGCAGGTGGATTCTGCTTCTTTTTCACTAGTCCTATAACATAACGCAATAGACCAGCCTGCCTCAGCCAAAGATAGTGCTATATCTCTGCCTATACCTTTTACTCCGCCAGGTATGATTGCTACTCTGTTTTGCATATCACTCCACTAGCCATATTAATATTGTGGTATATTTGCGGGGGTATACTTTAGTCACGATTATTGAAGTTATTATACACCTCAAAACGCGGGTTGCATTTGATCCAAATTTGTTGGCGATGTTGACTTGAAATAACTTTTAGAATCGTTCTCTCAAGTCTCACTTTGTACAAAATTCATTATGTAATAAGCAGTTATGGCACCACAGATCTGGAAAAGCATAAAGTATCCTATAAAAGCCGGATCAATACCTGTAAAAGTATCACTGAAAACTCTCCCAATGGTAACCGCTGGGTTAGCAAAAGCGGTAGAGGAAGTGAACCAAATAGCTGCTGTGATATATAGACCTACTGCAGGCGCAATGATGAGAGTGTTTAACTTCTTGGCACCTAGTATAGTTATTAATAACCCGAATGTTGCGACAAGTTCCCCAATATAAATGTTTAATCCGCCTCTGTCAGTATCAGAAATACTGACTATGTCTAGGCCGAACATAGAGTTTGCTAGCAGAGCCCCTAGAATCCCTCCAATTAATTGAGAAACTATGTAACAAATAGAGTCTTTAGCGCTGATTTCTCGTTTCAGATACATGACGATTGTAACTGCAGGGTTGAAGTGGGCACCGGAAACCGATATGAAAATCCAAATCAAAGCGGTTAGGCCTGCACCAGTAGCTACTGAATGTGCCAACAGAATACTCAATTCATCTGAGGAGAGATTACTGGCCATAATGCCAGAGCCAATTATTACGGTAACCAGAAACAAGGTGCCTATCAATTCGGCTAAATTTCTTCTAATTAGTGATTTATCCATTAAAGTTTTCTATGCCTAGATCGGTTGCCTTTCATTTAGTTTACTTGCTATTTAAGAAAATGTTTCACGATGCCGCTTGGAGTCAGACTTTTTAGTATATTTCTCAATTATTGATTGATTACTGTGGAATATGTATTTTAGACACTCCACAGAACCTATGGAAAGATTCTAGTTTAAATCCTATATTAACACCCCGAGGATCTTTGACATTAACCAACCAAAAATAGCGCAGAACGGATACGTTACAAGCCATGCCCACAAGATACTTTTAGTGACTCCCCACCTTACCGCAGATAGACGTTTGGTAGCACCGACTCCCATGATAGCGCTACTAGAAGTATGTGTGGTGCTTACAGGAAGCCCAATGTTGGAGGCAGCCTCGATAACGATTGCCGCACATGTATTTGCTGAAAAACCGTGAACCGGTTGGAGTTTAGTAACTTTTGTACCTAGAGTTCTTATAACCTTCCAGCCTCCTAAGGCTGTTCCTAGTCCAATCATTAGGGCACTCGCTAGTTTCATCCACAGCGTTATCTCGACATCCTGACCGGCAGAATAGTAAACTGCCCACGCTAAAGCCATTATGCCCATAGCATTTTGGGCATCGTTTTTGCCGTGACTATAAGCCAAGAATGCTGCAGCTATAAATTGTAATTTTGAAAAAATAGCAGTTACCTGTCCGGGAGATGCTCTTCTGAAAGTCCAATATATTACGACCATGAAAAGGAATCCGAAAACGAAACCGAATATTGGTGACAAGGCTAAAGCAAGTAATACTTTTATCACTGTAGCTGTCTTAACAGCACCAAATCCGGCCACAGCCACCCCAGCGCCCAAGACACCTGCTACAAGTGAGTGGCTTACACTCACTGGAAATCCAAAACGGGTTGCAACGAAAACCCATGTAACCGCTGATATTATAGCTGCCATTACGGCTGCTTGAGACATCATCTCGGGATCAACTATGCCTTTACCGATTGTTTTGGCGACAGCTGTACCAGTCAGGGCTCCAACAAGGTTCATGAAACCACCAAGCAGAACCCCAGTTAAAGGACTGACCACTCTAGTTGAAATAGCAGTGGCTATTGCGTTTGCAGCATCATTCAGTCCATTTCCATAAGCATAAAGGAGAGCAAGTATTATTGTTATTGTTAGTATGATTTCGTCATGCATGTTTTAGAACTATTCCCTCCAGCATGTTGGCAGCGTCTTCACAGAAGTCAGTGGCACCTTCGAGTAGAGTGTAAACTTCTTTCCATTTCAGGACATATATAGCAGAAACCTCTTCGTTGAATAGTTCGGCCATTGCTGCACTCGAAACTTGATCAGCCTGGTTTTCGAACGTGTTGACTTCAGCAGTTAACGGTAGAATGTCTTGCAGTTTTGATCCCCTAGAGTGTAACAATCCAACTGCCTTCTCTAAGGTATTTGCGCATTTTACGATGATTCTGGATAATTCTTTAGATTTTTCAGTAGGTTCTTCTATCTTGTATTCCACCATTATCCGTGCTGCCTCTTCTATGCTATCCACAATGTCGTCCATCCTCTCACCTAGCGCGGCTATGTCTTCTCTGTCTAAGGGCGTGATAAAAGTCTTATGTAGACTCGTCATTATTGTGTGAATAATATTATCCCCTATTTCTTCCAAGTTCTTTATCTCATCAACTTTTGCTGGCACATTCTCGTAGTTTTCCATCAACTCGTTCAATGCAACTGATGTTTTCTTTAAATTAGATGCACTTTGCTCTAGTAAAAAGAAGAATTTGTCTTCTCTCGGTAGAATCGAAAACGGAAATCTCATAAATACCTCCTACAAAAATATATTAACCAAAAAACACCCTAGTTTTGAGGGTGTTTTTTTAGATTTGAAATTGTTACCGTACTTTCGGTATCCGACTGCCCAAGCATATTCTATTTCGGTCATTTCCTGTATCAGCTCGTCTTGTTCCTTATAGAAGGCATCTAATTCGATATCCTCAGGAGATGGGAATGGAGCGTTTGTATCAATCATGGGGTGATTATAACACTAAAAAGATGCTAAGACGTTGATTAGCCCATATAGCCAAAACCCCACCAAAGTAAAGCACCCAATCAGCCATTTTATTAGTATGGATTGTTGAATTCAATTGACTGGATTATAACTTTTCCATAGGCGAACCAGTCACTAAGTAGATTACCCTTTCGGCAATATTAGTTGTTCGATCTGCTACCCTCTCAAGATCATGAGCTACCCAAAGCAAATAAGTTGCTCTTTGAATTGTAGATGGGTCTGCCATCATATAAGTAAGTAATTCTCTATAAACCTGGTCATAAAGAGAATCTACTTCATCATCAGATTTA
>CAZNWQ010000092.1:0-4818 GCA_964576965.1 uncultured Dehalococcoidia bacterium | reverse complement strand
TGGATAGAGCGACGGGTTTCTACCCCGTAGGTTGCGGGTTCGAGTCCTGCCTGGGGTACCAGTCCGCTAGTTATTCATCTCTGTATAGACTAACAGCCACTATAGTGTTGACTAAACAACAGGCGCCGGCTATGTAGCTTGCGTATGGAATGCAGGTTAAACCGCCGAACGCAGCCGCCATGAATGGATACAAAGAGGCGTCTTTTCTGGTAGAGCCAAGTTTCAGTGAAATTAATGCTATGATAAAGCTACCTATCATCATTATGATAGACAACACTCGAATTTCGTATAAAGTAAGCAACTGTTATTCCTTTTGTATCATTTAGTTATTCCAAGAAATCTTTAAGTTTTCTTGAACGAGACGGGTGTCTTAGTTTTCTCAAAGCCTTTGCTTCTATTTGCCTTATTCTTTCTCTGGTTACACCAAATTCTCGCCCTACTTCTTCCAATGTCCTGCCCCTGCCATCTTCGAGGCCAAATCGCATTTGTAGAACTCTGCGTTCCCGTATGTTTAAGGTTTCTAAGACATCTTCAACAAGTTCTTTCAATAGTTGAGAGGACGCTGCGTCTGCTGGTGCTATTGCTGACCTATCTTCAATGAAATCCCCTAGGTGGTTGTCTTCCTCTTCTCCTATGGGAGTTTCCAATGATACAGGTTCCTGGGATATTTTTAGGATTTCTCTAACTTTTTCAGGGGCCACTTCCATGTCACTGCCGATTTCTTCACTGGTAGGTTCTCTACCTAGTTCTTGAACCAGTCTTCTGCTAGTTCTCATTAATTTATTTATAGTCTCAACCATGTGAACAGGTATACGTATTGTTCTGGCTTGGTCTGCTATAGCTCTAGTGATAGCTTGTCTAATCCACCATGTGGCATATGTGCTGAACTTATAGCCCTTCCGATAGTCAAATTTTTCGACAGCCCTTATGAGGCCTATGTTGCCTTCTTGAACAAGATCCAAGAGTGACATTCCTCTACCTATATATTTTTTAGCTACACTAACAACCAACCTTAGGTTTGCTTCAGCCAAATGGCGGTGGGCTTTGTAGCCTTCTAATATCATCTGCTCCATATACGATTTA
Source organism: uncultured Dehalococcoidia bacterium (assembly GCA_964576965.1). Lineage (GTDB taxonomy): Bacteria > Chloroflexota > Dehalococcoidia > Lucifugimonadales > UBA2985 > VFHP01. Next base: position 3,735 of record CAZNWQ010000092.1, on the reverse strand, counting down.
AGGTCGGTTTCTTGAACACGTATATCCCGTAAGAATTCAGGATCATCTAGGAAATCTGCTAGTTTCTCTAGTGGAATATCTTGATCAATCAATAACAATACGGTGTCAGGTATAATTCTGCTATTTACGGAAAGGTTGAGTATTTCACGTCTAAACTCGTCGGGTTCGAAAGCCGTGTTTTCCGTAAGGCTGACTAAAAGTTCTATCTCCATTTCGCTATCTAAGACAGATAGGAATTTAGGGTCTGAACGCACATGTGACAATGTGACTGGCTCAGTATATTCCAATTGGTGCCCGATCATGTTAGCTACTGTATTAGCACGACTAAGCCTATTAATTACTAAACATATAATTTCATAGGCTTTTGGCTCCCATCCATCTTTTATAGTCATTTCTTTTGTTAGAGACTGTAGCTGGTTAGCACATTCCATGCTGCGGGCTAGAGTTCGTTCGTCCTTGGCAGTTAGTAAATGGACCCTTCCTATCTCTCTAAGATACATTCTTACGGGATCGTCTATCATGTCCGGTATATCTAGATTCTGCTCCAAGGTTCCATCTGATTCTTCTAGTTCTTCAGTAGCTATTTCGTCTAGTTCTTCTTTAAGTATTGACGGGTCCGGTTCTGTAATGGTCAACAAAGGAGTGTCGGAATCTGAAAAATCTTCTGGAACCAGCTTCTCCGCTGGGGTCAGAGGAGATTCAATATTTTCCTCCACTTCATCTTCAGTAAGTTGAGTCAATAACTCATCCAACTCTTTTTTACTTTGTCTTTTATTCATTGGGACACCTCAATTGTTTTTGTCTAAGAAAAGTTCTTTCAGGTTTTTGTTTATTAATGTTGATTGATCTAACGAATCCTCGAGAGCGGATATATTTTTCCAATCAACTTGTTCAAGTCTATCTAGTAGGGCCTGTTCTTGTAATTTTAAGGAACGTTCATTTAATCGGTTCATTATTTCTTTGAGAGATTTCTGTCGTTCTTTAGTGTCGAGTAGAGGATGGTCGGTATTTATTATTGTTTCTAAGTGGTCACCCAAATAGACTGGCACTTCCATTTTTAACTCTTCAATGGTAGAGCATTTAATCCATTTTGTGAAGATATCTCTGTTTTCAGACAACTCAAAACAAGTTTCGGATATCTCCTCGCCTTCGCTTTTTAAGTCAGGATATGTAATTAATAGGTATATACAGTATTCCTCTAGCAAATCAGTGAGAGGAGGATCCGGGACCTTTTGAACATTCGTAGATGCAACCGATCTTATGTTTCGTCTGTTCATGTTTATATTAGTGTTGCTCCACACTTGTTTTTCTATGTAGCTAGACTCTGTGGAGAGGATCTCTGATAGTTTATTTATATGTCTGTTGTATACGAAAGGGTTACGCTCACCTCTTATAAAAGGGCTCAAAGATTCCAATAATTGTAGCTTTCCATCATCCCGGTTTACGTCAAATCTTAAAGGGAGTTCATTCAATAGATAATCCATTAACGGTAGAGCAATTTTTATAGAATCTTCCCATTGAGCTGGATTTTCTCTGATCAGGAGATCCGGATCCTTTCCAGCAGGAAGGGTCGCTATTCGTAATGTATTCGGGGCTCTGCGTTCATTAAATATTGTTTCTGTGCGACCTCGACCGGCTCTTATAAAGCTTATTTGCATAGCCTGCCAAGATGATTCCAAACTTCTTAATGTAGCTTGTTTCCCAGCTTGGTCTGGATCCAATGCCAATATGAAATTTGTTGCCACCGATTTCAATGTTGAAACTTGTTGCTCTGTCAGGGCTGTTCCCATTTGTGCCACTACATTTTTGTAACCGTGCTGATGTGCTGTAATTACGTCCATATATCCTTCTACTACTATAGCTGTTTCTGAATCTTTGATATCTTGTCTTCCAACATGTAAGCCGTAGAGTATGCTGCTTTTGTCAAAAACAGTAGTCTTAGGAGTGTTCAAGTATTTGGGATTTGAATTGGTTAATGTCCTGCCGCCAAATCCACATATTCTTCCTGAACTGTTCATAATCGGAAACATTAGTCTTTGTGTAAAAAGGTCTCTTATAGTACCGTCCTTCCCAGTTGTAGCCACTCCAGAAGTTGATATCTCTTCTTTTGTGAAACCTGCATTTAAGAGATGCCTAATGAGGCTTTCTCTTCCGCCTGGACTAAGGCCAATGCCAAATGTGTCGGCAGTTTCATCATTTATGCCTCTTTCTTGGATATACGATCTTGCGGATGACCCTTCTTCTGATTTGAGTACATTTTTAAAGAAATCCATCGTTTCTTGGTTAATCTGGTAGATTTTTTCAGATTGATTATTCTCTCTCTTTGTTGGAAGAGCCACCCCTGTAATTTGAGAGAGTCTTGTTAGCGCCTCACTGAAATCTTCGTTTTCTGCTTTCATTATGAACGAAAGGACGTCGCCACCTGTTGCGCAGGCTCCAAAGCATCTCCAGGTTTGTTTGTCAGGGAACACAACAAAGGATGGTGTTTTTTCTGAGTGAAAAGGGCAGTTAGCCTTGAAATTATTGCCGGCCTTCTGCAGTGTTACGTAGTTAGAAACCAAATCCACTATGTCTGAACGGTTCTTTATATCTTGTACTACGGTCATAATATATCATTAGCCTTAATGGGTATTTCTATCTTATATATATAGTACTAATTCTATCAGATTGTATTGATTTAGAGTGGATCAAACTGCTTTAATAATTGCAAAAAGTGATCTAGATTTTCCAGAGTTTGGAATCTCCGATAATACCTGGTTCCATTTGATCCGCTAGTCTTATTGCGAAATAGTCTGTCATACCTGAAACATAATCAGTGGCCATCCTTGAAGGACTCTCATTTCTAACATGATATTCGCCAGGTATCTCGTCTGGGTTATCAACAAACCGATTATATAGAAATTGTACTATTCTCCTCGAAGTCTTATTGACCTCTGTCTGTCCTTCGGGAAGGTAAACATTCTGAAACATGAAATCGCGGAGTTGGTTAGAAGCCTCGCTTACATAGGGACTCATTGTTATTTCTATGTTATCCATATTACTGTGTGAGTCTTGACCTGTAACGGCCCAAGAGGAGGTTATTATATCCGTAACTAGTGTGTCTATTCTTTCAGAATGTCTAGATCCCAGAATATTTCTGCATTCCTGAGGAAGGTCCAACTCATTTAAAACTCCCGCCCTGATCGCATCACCTATATCATGGTTTAGGTAGGCTATAGCGTCCGATATCCGCACTATCTGAGCCTCAAGTGAGAGATCTTCATCATTGGTTTTACCCATAATATCTCCCTTGGGTTTGGAATGTGATCTCATGCCGTGCTTAACTTCCCAAGTTAAGTTCAAGCCTTCCCCATTTTTTTCGAGATATTCAACTATTCGTACACTTTGTTCAGCGTGTCGATATCCTTCGGGATGTAATTCGTTTAATTCTTCTTCACCCAAATGTCCGAATGGAGTGTGCCCAAGATCATGTCCCAATGCAATAGCTTCGACAAGATCCTCATTAAGGTTCAGTGCTCTGGCGATCGTTCTACTTATTTGAGAAACTTCCAGAGTATGAGTCATTCTTGTTACGTAATGGTCACCAGTTGGAGCTATGAAGACTTGAGTTTTGTGTTTCAATCTGCGGAACGCATTGCTATGAATTATCCGATCTCTATCTCTTTGGAACTCCGTTCGTACTCTGGATCTATCTTCAGGTTTCGATCGCTCAGAAGCATCTCTTGATTTGATAGC
>CAZNWQ010000091.1:0-4936 GCA_964576965.1 uncultured Dehalococcoidia bacterium | reverse complement strand
ACCCTGAATTTTATGCATTTTACAAGGCATTAGAATCTCTAGAGCTAATTATAGCGTTTTCCATCGCATAATTACACTCACAATCAACGTTTTGTGATAGATGCGGGATCACATCCTCTAATATTTTCTTGGATATTTTAATATTTTTATTTAAATTGGCTACAACCATATCCACAGTGACAGATTCTTCACTGTCCCTCCAACAGTCATAGTCAGTAGAGCAAGCCAATATCGCGTAACATAATTCTGCTTCTCTAGCCAACTTGGCTTCAGGCAAAGCGGTCATACCTATTACATCTGCACCCCAGGATCTGTAAAGATTTGATTCCGCCAAGGAAGAGAACTGTGGACCTTCTATAACAACGTACGTCCCTCCATTGTGAACCTTGGCACCTAATTTAGATGCACTTATATAAAGATCGTGGCTGACTGACCTGCAAAATGGATTGGCAAATCCCACGTGAGCTACAATGCTTCCGTCAAAAAATGTACTTGCCCTTATCTTAGTCCTATCAATAATCTGATTCGGTATGACCAAATCAAGAGGTGCTATGTTCTCTCGTAAACTACCCACAGCACTTACTGCTATTACTTTACTAACGCCTAGTTTTTTCAATGCAAAAATATTTGCTCTTACGGGTATGTTCGTGGGAGAAATTGTATGCCCTGAACCATGCCTTGGAACAAATGCTACAGAAACACCTTCAAAATTTCCGACAACAATACTGGAGCTTGGCGATCCAAAAGGAGTATCTATGTTAACTTCCTTAACGTCTTTCAATCCTTCCAGATTATATAAACCAGTTCCCCCTATAATACCTACTTTAGCGTCAACCAATGATCAACTCCTTAATTGATTTATTGTAAGGGGCCGAAGCAACACCATTGTCTGTTATTATAGATGTTATATATTTGGATGGAGTTATATCAAAAGCTATATTCAAAACTTTAGATTCTGGAACTCCAACACTTATACCTTTCACGGTAATCACTTCTTCGGCAAGTCTTTCTTCTATTGGAATTTCATCTCCGGTGTTTTTATCCAAATCAATGGTAGTGATTGGAGCAGCTACGTAAAAAGGTAAGCCGTGTTCTTTGGCTAGGACAGCCAAACTGAATGTTCCTATTTTGTTAGCGACATCGCCATTGGAAGCTATTCTATCCGCCCCTACTATAACGCACTGTATTTCACCTCTACTCATGAGATATCCTGCCAGAGAATCAACTATCAATGTTGAAGGTATACCAAATTTATTCAACTCCCACATAGTCAATCTGGATCCCTGGAACCAAGGTCGAGTTTCAGTTGATATTACCTCTTTAATTTTCCCCTGTTCCCACGCTTTCCTAATAACACCCAATGCAGTACCAAACCCTCCTGTGGCAAGTGGACCCGTATTACAATGAGTTAGAACAGAGCTACCGTACGGAATCACATCTGCTCCAAATTCACTCAGCTTTACATCAGATTCATATGATTCTAAATGAATAGCCTTGGCTTCTTCTAATAGTTTTGTTGCCAAATCTTTTTGTGGAGCAGGCATACGTGACTTGGCAATCATACGTTCTACAGCCCACTTCAAATTAACTGCGGTGGGTCTTGCCTGCATTAACGAAAAACCGATGTCTGCAATTCTGTTCAAATCAAATTCTTTATTAATGTGCTTGAGTTGAAAACAAGCCAATGCCAGAGCGTATCCAGCTGCAACTCCAATAGCTGGAGCCCCTCGTACTTTCATATCTTTTATCGCAGAAAAGACTTCCTCCCAAGTGTTCAAACGGAGAAATTTTTCTTCTTGAGGTAATCTAGATTGATCTAATAATTGTAAATGGCTATCATTGTCGATCCATTGTATTGGATTTATTGCGCTTTCAAATAATTCACTCAAAACAGATTCCTGTATTCTTTCCACATAGTTAAAGAAGGAGTTTATCTAAATCACTCAACCTATTAATATGAAAATCTGGTTCCTTTATTTTCTCTTGCCCTTCTGCGTCTCCTAGTAAAACAGTTTTCAATCCCGCTTTATTAGCACCATATATGTCATTTAGGATATGATCACCCACATGTATAGACGCGTGGGTTGAGCAGGATAGTCCTTTGAGAGTCATATGGAAAATCTCGGTTGAAGGCTTACATAACAACACTTCATCAGAAAATGTGAGTACTTGAAAAAAATCTAGGATGTTATGGTTCTTCAAGTATCTGCGAAACAAACGTCCGGGTGTCATGCCAGTGTTAGAGATTAAGCCTATCTTGTAACCTTTTCCAGTTAAACTCTTTAATATATTCTCCGATTCCGGGTCCAACACTGGAGGAAATTCGAAAAAAGCCTCTCCATACCAATAGTTTATTTCTTCTATCGTAGTTTTATATAACTCATCGAAGAGATTTTCACCGATACTATTAATAAATATTGCAACCTGATGATCAAAACTGTAATCCTTCTCTGCTTTGTGAGCCTCTCGACATACTCGGTAACATGACCTGTACGCCTCCTGAACATGTTCGTAAGAAAAGTCGTATCCAACAGCATTAAGAGAGTTGATTGTTTCTTCTATCCGACGTTGCGCCCTCGATCTTCCGAGTTCCCTGTTATCTATTATCAAAGTCTGCCAAAGATCAAACGTGATCCCTTGAATATTATCCAGCATAAACACCTCGGAAGCTGACGCCGTAGTATATATCAAATGAAATTAGTGTGAAACAACACTACTACAATAAAGCACAATAATCAAAGATGTAAAAGAGCCCTTAAATCATACTGTGAGAAGTTTTCTGCGCCTGCCAATCCAACTAAGTCAGCAAAGACCGAAATACCTGCTATCTCCCCACCTAAGCTTTTTACTAATGTAATGGCGGCCTGCAATGTACCTCCGGTAGCAAGGATGTCATCAACTATTAAAATTCTCCGACCCAAATCCACGCTGTCAGAATGAATCTCCAAAGTCTCGACACCATATTCCAATGAATATTCTATCTGTGAAGTTTCTCCTGGCAATTTACCTTTTTTCCTGATAGGAATGAATCCACACCCTAATTGATAAGCAATAGGTGCACCAAATATATAGCCTCTAGCTTCTATCGCTACTACGCTATCTATAGATTGTTCAATGAACGGCTCAGACATATCTCTAACTGCAGACTGGAAAGCAAAATCGTTCTTCAAAAGAGGCGTTATATCCTTGAACAGGATCCCCTGCTTAGGGAAATCAGGTATTTCTCTAATAAAATCTAGATAATTTATCAAAACCCAACTCCATAAAGAAAGTGTGACAAAACGGACATCGAATTGGAATATAGCAATATGTATCTTTAAGTGTCAACTTTTTAGTAGATTCGTTATCGTTCGAACACTGTACTATTTTCTGATAGAATAACCAGTAAACCCAGAATCCTAACTTGTTAACGGAGACTACCATGGGATTTGCTTCCACAATTTCCCTGAACCCGAGGAACATGTTTTACGGTTGGTGGATAGTATCCGTAGGTGTGGTATTAGCCATAATAAATGGCAGTTTTTATGTCTATGGATTCGGGGTGTTTTATATCCCTCTACTGAATGAACTTGGCACTACTAGAGCCGCGTTGGGCGGTGTGATTGGACTGGCTAGATTGGAAGGAGGCCTCATAGCTCCCATTGCAGGTTGGCTAATTGACAAGTTTGGCCCAAGAAAACTCCTTTACATTGGTTTATCCACAGTTGGAATATGCTTCCTATTACTAAGTGTTATCACTAAGTTGTGGATGCTCTATGTAGTGTTTATGTTGATAGCGACAGGTTCGAGTTTTGGTGGAGGACGCCCAATAAGTGTTGCGGTTGCAAATTGGTTTTTGAGGAAAAGAGCTCGGGCATTAGGCATATTATTGGCCGGTATTGGACTGGGAGGAAGTGGAGTATTCTTTGTAGCTTGGATCACCGAAAATTTTGGATGGAGAACAAGCGCTATTGTAGCAGCATTATGCTATTTTTTTATTGCTATACCTTTAGTTTCTCTTGTATACCATAAGCCTGAAGATTTAGGTTTACACCCAGACGGTATTCCAGTAGAAGAATCCTCAAGTACAAACCGTGCGGATGAACCACTCGAACTAGAACTAACTCCCAAACAGGCCCTGCAATCGATTTCATTTTGGTTACTTGCTATAGCATTTGCTGCCTGGTCGGTAACAGTTACAGTCGTGGCCGTATATCACATACCTTTTCTGATTGAAGATTTGGGAACTAGCCCAGTACAAGCCGCCTCAATAGCTTCATTAACTTTATTGTTATCCGTACCTGGAAGGATAATATTTGGATGGATAGGAGATATTCTAAATATAAGAATACTACTTAGTGCAACATTATTCGTACAGGCGATCAGCATCTTAATAATGTCTCTAGTAACATCACTCTCATGGGTCCCCCTGTATATGGCACTTCTGGGACCTTCTTATGGAGGTTCAGCTTCACTGCGGCAAGCTATCGTAGCCCATTTTTATGGCCGTAAGAATTTTGGCACAATAAGTGGACTGCTTCAATTCGTAGACCTGCCAGGCGCCGTGCTTGGACCAATCTTAGTGGGGTGGCTAGTAGATAGTTTCGATGGTTATAGTGTCGGATTTCAAGCCGCAGCCGGATTCTTGTTTATCGGAGCCATTGCAGTCTTCGTAGCTAAAAGACCAAATCCAAACAGAATCAATCAATAATTTACCGAAAAAGTAGATCCCTCCGAGGTTTTTACAACCTCTATACGTGATTCAAAAGCTTCTTTTAAATTATCTATATGGGTAATTACAATTATTTTTTGGAAGTCGTCCTGTATAGCCTTTATGGCATCTATAAGTTTATCCAAACCGTCCGCATCTTGAGTGCCAAAACCTTCGTCGATAAAAAGCGTAGGAAGCGGGGCTCCTGAGCGATGGGCAAGTAATTTAGACAATGATATCCTTAAG
>CAZNWQ010000090.1:0-4963 GCA_964576965.1 uncultured Dehalococcoidia bacterium | reverse complement strand
CTTGCATTCGTTGCAATGGGTATTGTCATGCCGTTTTTTGCTGAAGGAAGAGAAGCAGCCACAGCTGTAGGTCAGTATGGCAGTCAAACCTTTCCATTTGATATGAGTGTGCTTATTCTTGTATGGATGCCTGGTATGTTTGCTACTCTTATATGGAGCATATGGACTGGTGTTATCTTCGTGAAAAAATGACTACTTGATGTCGGAACGGTAACAAAGAATAAACACATGTTTTGTAGTGAAACAAGTACATATTGAGATTCAATAGGCCAATCCCCAATCGTGTTAAAAGACTCGCTAAAATAGCAGCGTGGGTGGCGATAGCACTTTCTATGTTTCCGATCTTTGTACTCATTGGTGGTATTGTGTGGGCAGTAGTTGTGTTGCTATGAGAGTTCATAGACCAACAAGTAAAATTTAACATTCCCAGCAAATTCCCACTATAAGTTTTTATTGTGCAGTATATCCGCCGTCTACCACTAAAGGTGTCCCTGTCACGAATGAAGATTCATCAGAAGCCAGAAAAAGTGCAGCCGAAGCTATCTCCTCGGGTCTTCCAAGTCGCCCCATCGGATGTAGGCTTTCTAACTGACTAAGCCTAACAGGATTTTCAGTTAAAGTCCTGGTCATATTTGTACGGATATATCCGGGGCAAATACAGTTAACTCTAATATTCTTTTTCGCACATTGAATGGCTAGGTTTCTTGTAAATTGTAGGACAGCACCTTTAGATGCTGCATATGGATTAAAGCCGGGCTCGTCACTGGTAGCGCCTTGGTCGTAGCCTACCAGTGCTATTATAGAGGCGAGGTTTATTATAGAACCACCCCCGGAACGTTCCATCTCTGGTACTGCAAACCAGGAAGGTAGATATGTGCCTTTCAAATTAACGTCTATCACCTTATCCCAACGATCTTCGTGGGTTGAGCCATCCATAGGAGGAACACCTCCTATGCCAGCACTGTTTACCAGAATATCGAGTCTTCCGTGAAGTTCAATCACTGTTCTAATCATTAGTTCTGCTTCTTTAAAGACAGTTACGTCGCCTACAATGGAATCTGCCTCAAGATTGAGTGAATGTATGGATTCTATGGTTTCCATAATTCCGGATTCATGTAAGTCAGAGACAATTACCTTTGCCCCTTCCTTACTGAACAATTCTGCAGTAGATCTTCCTATACCGTTTCCTCCACCAGTTATAAGTGCAACCTTGTCTTTTAAACGCATAATCTACTCCTCACTTCATTACGATAATTATATCATTGAAACTAAGCGATTAGATGGTAGGATGTACACGTGAAAAATTTAAAAGGTGGTCTGTTTGTCGGGACATCAATCAATGTAATGTTTTGGGTTTTATATTCCAGTACCGGCAATGTTGTTGCCAGTATTGGTATTACAGCTGTTTTCAGCGTAGTCTTTATCGAAACATTACGGAGACTAGGCAAAATAAACCGTACCTAATGTTAGACAAGAAAAGAAGTTTTATTAACTATGAGAGACAATGACCCACAAGATTCTATAAATAGCCAATGGATAGGCGGATTCTTGAAGTGGGTATTTTTTGTATTCTTGGCATTATTGGCTATATGGATAGTATTATCATTCATAAACAGCCTGAATAATTAAGTGGTCTGTTTTTTTAGAAATTAAACTCTGTCCCCGAGAGTAGATGATAATATATATCTATGAAATTTCTCATTGGTGGCATAGTTGTAAGCCTTATTGCTTTAACGGTTTGGGGTCTATTCTTGATTAGCTCACTCTATAAAGAGGCATTGGAAAAATTACTGACGTAATCCTTTTGTAGTAATATCTATCCATGAGAAAAAATCTTCGTCGCTTTGCCTGGGTAATACTTACGGCTGTGTTTTGGGGTGTGTATAAAGGAACTGATGACAACATTGTTCTTGGTTTAACTGCGTTGGCATCTGCGAGTGCAATTATTTTCCTAGCCTTACGTATGCTGAAAACAGATGACTGAGGTAGTTGCCTTTTTGTAGCAAATTACCAAACGTTGTTAACTTGGCTCTTCAAGAGACAAATAGGAGTACAACATAGAATGGATGTCCTTAACATTCGTGTACTTTCGCAAATCGAATAATCCATCTCTCTTTTCGGAGTAGATCGAATTTATAAATTCATTTACGCTTTCTTGCATACCGGCAAAACCTATGGCTTCAGCTATTGCAGGGTCCAGATTCTGCTCCAGATGGGTTTCTTTTATTATATTTCCATCCCGAACCTGGAATTCTAGTAAACCCTTTAACAAATCACATTTTATAGTTCCATTAGTCAGGGTTAACTCACAATTTAAATTCGGGTTTGGATAATCTCGTAAATTGAATTGCCATTCACCCAAGCAACCGTTCTGGTATCCAACTTTAATAGACCCTATGTCGGCGGTTTTTTCATTCAAAGAAGTGTATGTGGCGGACTTAACTGGGGAGGAATTGAACATATCAAATAATGAGATATACCAAGTAGAGAGGCCTATTACATTCTCCATAATGGCATAGTTGTTGGTCTCAGATGTTGAGCCCCAGTTAACTCCTAATGCTATTTTAGATGTAATTAATTCCCCGAGGTTGTTGTTTTGCAGAATCTCTTTGCAACGCTCGATTATTGGTAAATAGTTGAGCTCTACATCAACATGAAACGACTTTCCTGATGAAGATATTAGATTCTCTAGCAAGGAAAATCGTTTACCAAGAAATAATGGAGGTTCAACGAAAACATGTTTACCGCTCTGGACTGCATCAATAGTTGCGGTGGCAGTGATGTCTTTTGGTATACCAATGAATACGGCGTCTATATCAGTTTTACCAAGCAAATCCCTATAATCTCCGTATAGTCCAATCTCATTACTAATCAGACTTTTAGCAGAGTCCAAAGTTTCGGTGGTTCTGGCCGAAACGGCAACGATATCCACGTCCTCTCGTTTAAGTAGGATTGGTAGGTAAACGCTTTTCGCCCAATTGCCCAAACCGACCAATCCTATTCTTAATTTTTTGTCGTATGTATCAGGCATTTAAACTTCTGACCTATGGCTTGCAAATGGAATGTTATCTTGTTTCCACATATACCTTACTGTACCATATTAGGCACGGTATTAGGTCTAATAGGTATTATTATCATCGGGGTGTGCTAACGTTTTAAGAGGGAGGGTTGGAAATTGAAATATTATAGAATTGCATACGGGAATGGATGCTATGGGTTATCGGTGGAGTTATCTGATGGTGTTTTAAGTAGTTTAGATAGCTTGAACGATGAGGTTAATGATTTTAGAAAGTTGTGCAATGCTAGTTATATCACAGGTGTTTCAATTGATGATATTGCTAGGAATATATTTTCAGGAGGAACCCCTGAGACATTTGATCTTCAGGAGTTGATTAAAAATTCTCAAAATGGACACAACCCTCATTTGACTACAGCTGTTGATCCGGATGAAATGTGGGCTGGAGGAATGGGGAACCTGCCTGTTGCTGATGACGCTGTTCCTGCTTTGCCTGAGCCGAGTAGAGTAGCTTATGAAGGTGATAGAGGGGTAGTAGTTTATAAAGGTAATTCCAGTAGACTTGCTGAACCTTTTGGTGAGATAGGTATTAGATCAGATATACCAAGAACAATTTCTGAAGGTGAGTTGGTGGTGGTAATGTATAAAGGTAAAATTGTTGGGTATTCAACTGGAAATGAAGTTGCAGGTGGTTTAGCAGGTATGACCTTGTGGTATCTAAGCGCCAGCAAAGTTTTTAAAGGTTGTGCTTCTTTAGCACCGTGCATTGTGACACCTGAAAGCCTGCCAGATCCTACAAGCTTGAAAATGAATCTTACAATCACAAGAAATGGTGAGGTTATTGGGTCTACTAGCAACATAACCGAACATAGAAGACCCCCAGAAAAATTAGTTTCAGCTGTTGTGGATCATGATGTCCCCGCTGAACTAAGTATTTTATATACAGGTGGCTGTGTTAAAAGTCCTCCTATGGAAGTGGGAGATGTTGTTAGAATTGATTTAGAGGGTGTGGGTTTCGTTGAAAATACAGTAATTCAGGTATGATAAATGTAGGCCGTATAATAACAGTCTTCACTATCTTAACCTTGATGATCACTGTAGGATGCAGTCGTGATACTGATAAAGTAACTAGTGAAGGTCAGGATCAAGTAACTACCACTACTGCAACGCCAGTGCCCACAGATACACCATATCCCAAGGAAATCACAGAATTTGATGCTGTCTTAGAGGAACCGACATCAGAGCAGCCGAAAATCCTAAACTTACACACTGCTACTGCTACGTTAATACCTCCGTCATCTACACCTATTCCAACACCAACCGTTAGTGTTGATATTGAAACTTCAGAACCAACTCCAACTACAGACGGAAGATGGCGCGGAATAGTAATTTGTGATTCTGATAAAGAGAAATGGGGAGGAGGCCAATACGAACTTGGCAATGGTAAACTCTCTGGCAAGATTGATTTTACTGTTAGTAAAGGAACTATAAAAGCAGGTAATCGAGACTATCCTGAACGTGGAAGATTTTGGATAGATTGGTCAGGAGGTGGACATAAAATTCAATCATTTAAGGTCTTTAAACAAAAAATTACTATAGAAAGTAAAGCTCTGGAACATATCTCTAATTGGGAAGCAAACTTAGTTACCAATAACACGATGGATTTGATTGATGAATCGGATTCTTGTGAAGGGAAGTTATATAGAACTGAAGAAATATACTTTGATTCTTATTCACCAAAAAACCTCTTAGATTACGTTGATGGAGTTGAAAATGATAAAAAATATACCATTCCAGGATTACTTACATTCCCAGAAGGTAATCAAGAAAGATACCCAGTAATGATGATGATTGTTAATTCAGGCTGTGGCTATGGTAATAGAGAGGCTACCTATGGTTTTGATATTAAAAACCAAGGTGTGGCCACACTTGAGATAGACAACTGTT
>CAZNWQ010000089.1:0-4978 GCA_964576965.1 uncultured Dehalococcoidia bacterium | reverse complement strand
ACTTGATCTAGCTTTTTGCAGTTCAGATATGTTGTTCCTCTGTGTTGTGCTCTCATCCAAATAAAAATATCTATCGCATGATATGACCAGTGCCCTAGATGCGGTTAACTTTCTGCCGGCACCGATCACTGTCTTGCCACCTGCTCTGAGTTTACTAACCAGTGGAACAAAGTCACTATCTGAAGAGACTATTACAAAAGTATCTATCGGAGATTGGTATAACAAATCTATCGAGTCTATAACCAATTTTATATCACTGGAATTCTTACCTGAAGAAGCCATGTGAAATAAATGAACAGGTTCTATACCTAATTGCAAAACTTGCTCTCGGGTGCTACGCGCAGTAGACCAGTCAGCATAAGCACGTTTAATCGTTATTCTTCCAATATCTGATATTTGATCGAAAAGCCACTGAATAGAACTCAATCCAACATTTTCAAAATCTATGAGAACTGCAACCTGCCGCTCAAAATTTGGATTAGTACTATTTACCATATACTCTCATACCTCCTTTATTAAATGAGATTCATCAATTATGAGTAATCAAATTTATCTAGATTATATCCTCTCAACCGGGCGGTCAGTCAATTGAAACTAATTCAATTTCAAATGTTAATGGTAATCCTGCCAATCTATGATTGGCATCTACTGTAAAAGTGTTCTCGCCAACGTTAGTAATTCTACCAGTTGCACCATTAGTGAATGTAACCTGACCATCAACACCTGCTCCGCTGGGCAATTGGTCTATAGGAAAATCAATGATCAAATCCTGATCTGTTTCTCCATAGGCCTCCACAGGTTCTAATCTAATAATTTTCTTTTCTCCCAACGCCATGCCTAAGACGGCCGCATCAAAACCTGCAATCATCTGACCCGCTCCTACGGTAAATGAAAGTGGATTGCGTCCAATAGAGGAATCGAATTGCTCACCATCATCTAACGTGCCCGTATAATGAACACTAACATTGTCACCTTGCTTAGCAACCAACACACCCTCCAAATCTTCAACTTCTCCACTCTTGGCCACATTTTCGTTTCCTGAACAGGCCAACAGCAATGATAAAAGCAATATAGAATAGATATATTTACTCATAAAGTAATTATAGCGACTTTGTGTCATAGGGCAACACCCTCTGAACATTGAATGATCGACTAACAAAACAAATCTCCCAAAAAGCTGATACAATGTGGTGAAAAGGCACTTGGCATGGAAATAACTGAAAAAGTACATACAGTCGAAGATGTATATGGAAGTAATGTAGTTCTATTACTGGACACTGAAATAACAGTCGTGGATACGGGCTTTCCTGGTAACGGCCAAAAAATATTAGACTACATACAAAATATCGGCAGGCAAACTCAAGACATAAAAAGAATATTGATAACTCATTTCCACTTCGACCATTCAGGCAGTGCACTAGAAATACACAATCTAACAGGGGCATCGATAATCGCCCATAAAGATGAAGTAATAAAGAACGTTGACGGCACTCTCCTTCTTAGAAAAGGAGAGGAAAGTGAACCACCACCGCTCTGGTACAAGCTGGCATTAAGAGCAACAGGTCTTGGACGGAGAGGTCCTCAAAAGCCTGCAAGGAAATTACATGACACACCTGTCCATGAAACGGTATCACATGGTGATATTGTGCCTGGATTAGGGGGTATAAATATAATACATTCACCCGGACACACACCTGGTAGCATATCGCCATTTGTCTTAGGCCCTAAAATAATATTCTTAGGAGACTCAGTTATAAACAATATAGACAGACTGAGTAGACCTCTAATGTGGGACAGATCGAAGAGAAGAACTCTGGATAAATCCCTGCAAGAATTAAGAGAACTAGATGCTGCGATAGCTTGCTTTGGCCATGGTCCTGCTCTTACAGAAGATGTAATGACCAAAGTTAGGGGTTTAACCGATAGACCCTACGATTTGCCCACATGGCAAATCGCTCTAAAGAACTGGAAAACCCTGAGAAGATGGAGATCAACAGGGCAACGCCCCGGAGCTTGGCAGACGAAAAAGAAAAATCAATAACATTTTCATCTATCATAATATGTCAGAGCCGTGTTACGGCTCCTACTAAACCCCAGCCAAAGAAACAATGCGGTCGTTAAAATAGATCCTGTGGCCAAGAATTTTAGGCTGAGCCCTTTTATACCATTAAAAATATCTTGTAAATAAGATTTCAGTATCTCCACTAATTTCTCAATAATTATAGATTCAGTGTAACTGGCATCTTTAGCAGTTTCATTAACATAGTCCGACATATATCTCACAGCGGAAGGTTCAAGAAGATTTGTAGTCAGTAATAATATAGCAAGAGAAGATAATGCTAAACATAGAAACGCCCAAAGCAACTTACTCCACCAAACCCTACCTGCCAGTACGCCTATAATGATAAGTAGCAAACCTAATATCGAATACAAAATATAAGTATTACTAGCCAACGAAAAAGTGTTCATCACAATATAATTATCCCTAAACTCATTCCCGTCATCCCAAGTATATGTCCACGAATTGTTGAATATAGATCTTGTAGTGGCCAAATCATCATAACTAATATTTTGTTGCAGGTCCTTTTGGGTAAGTGTGAAGTTGAACCCAAGTACCTCACGCAATGGATTCAAGCTCCTGAGCAGCATGTAATTTGGAGTCACATCTATTGATTCTGGTATAACTTCAGAAACTAAACCATTAATTATATTATCGGATGATAATGTTGCCAAATCTACAACTGTTTTTCTATTAGTCCAAGATGGCACACAAGTAATCTCCATATCTATAATTATGGGAGCTTTTCCAGTACAAACAGGTAATGCACTAACCCATTCATTTATTTTCTCACCTGCAATTTCCTTTGCACTCTGGAATGCGATTGAGTTCCTATCAGACATTACTACATCTAATTGAAAATTTGATCTCCGATTCAACAAATAATCTACAACACTCTCTGTAATATCCAGGGATGTTTTTCTTCGCCAATCATAATCCAAAGTTTCTTCTATGATCTGGACAATATCATCATCGCTGATATATATACTGGAATTGATATTTATTCCATCTTTATAATCAGAGTGTGCAGCGTTTTTTACTGTATCAACTTCGTTTATCAGCATATCCTGTATAACTTTATAGATAATTGGACCGAATTCCTTTTGGATTTCGTCGGATCGATCCAAGATGCTGAAGCCTATTGAAAAACTACTTTCATCTCCAGACATGTAATCAAACACCTTGTCTAAATCAGACGATGATTTGGTTATTATCCATTCCTTGGAAACAGCTCTGGTAAAAGCTTCTTGTAGGCCTACCGCTATTGGGTCAGCCCGATATCCGAAACTCTCAGACTCAGACATTATCAAATCATATGCTGCAATAATGAATTGTCCCTGAATAATTTTTGCTTCGTGAATCAAATACTTGGTAGTATTTGATAAATCAGGCGCAATAACAAATCGTTCTGAGTATCCAAGACTATAGGAGTGAAAATCATCTATAACTTTTTCAGTCTCTATCTTCAACCACAATGAAGGGAAAATTCTGTTCACGGAAGCCACGATATCATCTACCGGAATATTAAGTGCCGATAATAGTGTCATGTTTTCCCTAGTTGGAACCAATTCGAAAGGAGCAGATTCTCCAGTAATCTGACTTCCATCACTATCCTCTCCGAAAATACCCATCGTTTCTTTATCTATATCAGTTATCAATGATTCAGCCAATTCATGTGTAACAAAATCATAAAAATTAACATCGGCAAGTTTTTGTTTGTGGAAATTTGGGTCCAGCAAGGTGCCCTGTAACGTACCAATTAACAAGGTGAGGAATAACAACAATGAGAAAGCCAGGGTCAGAAACAAAGCTAGAGAACGCCTTATCCAAATCACCATATTTGCCTTATCGGAACCCGTCCATGTTAGGTATCATATAAAAATACATCTCGCTGGTTTATGACAGGCTTTCCTGCAAAGAATGTGACCACGCTTTGTCTAAATCCTCCAAGGAAATATCCACCAGCGTACCAATCTTCAAAGAATTTCCACCACCTACGCCTAATAATATCCATGGTGTAGATTCCTGTCCCGCCAATGCTTCAAATTTCGATAACTTGTCTTTAGACATAGATATAATTATTCTGGATTGTGACTCTCCAAATAAAGCCGCCTGCCAGTCTTGGTCAAGTTGCAAGTCACTCCTAAAACCAATATTTCCTGATACGCAAGATTCTGCTAATGCTACGGCCAAACCACCGTCTGAAACATCATGACTAGAATTGATGAGTCCTTCCTTTATGGCATCTCTACAGAGTTTTTGAACTTTGAGCTCCATGTCTAAATCTATAGAAGGCACACCCTGAACTTTACTGGACATCACTTCCAAATAGGCACTACCAGACAACCCAGCTATATCTGACGAAACTTTTGAGGATCCCAGCATTATCACTATATCGTCTTCATTATGAAATTTAATATTTGTTCTATCACTGGCATTCTCTAATATTCCCAAAGCGCCTATGACAGGAGTGGGCCAAATCGCTGTTCCACGAGTTTCGTTATACAAACTTACATTTCCACTTACTACAGGTACATCAAAAACTTTGCAGGCCGCAGCTATACCTTTAACACACTGCTCTAATTGAAAATACACGTCAGGGCGTTCCGGATTACCAAAGTTAAGACAGTCGGTTATAGCTATCGGTTCAGCGCCCACAGCCGATAAATTCCGACAGGCTTCTGCGACCGCAATTGCGCCTCCTATATAGGGGTCCAGATAACAAAACCTACCATTACCATCATTTGTAACAGCTATAGCCTTATTTGTTCCTTTGATCCTCAAAACCGCTGCATCTGCCCCTGGACCTTCTAAAGTATTGGTTTGAACCTGATGATCATACTGTCTGAATATCCATTGCTTTCTTGCAATATCCGGAAAAGTCAAAACCTTGAGCAATATATCTTCGGCTGAATATCG
>CAZNWQ010000088.1:0-5062 GCA_964576965.1 uncultured Dehalococcoidia bacterium | reverse complement strand
TCTGGATGTGAAAATTTAGTTCTGGGGGTCTTGGTATTGAAGTGCTTGACATCAGATTGCCTCTGTTGTCGTTTCCACTTCGTCTCTTTCTAATTTCCAAAGGTGTTCATGGCTTGAAAGATGGTCTATATATAAAATGCCATTTATATGGTCAATCTCATGCTCTAGGGCTTGAGCCAGGAGTCCTTCCGCTCTTACCCTCAATGCCTTACCTTCTCTGTCCAATGCCTTAACTCTAACTTTTACTGATCTAGTTAGCTCTCCTCGATAGCCAGGTATGCTTAGACAACCTTCGTCTACCGTTCTTTCGCCCTCGACTTTTATAATTTCAGGATTGATAAGCACCCTTACTTCCTCTTCTTCTGGTATCTCTATAACCACTACTCTAAGCAACACACCAACTTGATTAGCCGCCAAACCAACTCCGTTAGCATATCTCATAGTGTCGATCATATCTTCTACAAGAGTTTGTAATGATTCATTAAATAGTGTAACTTTTTTTGCTTTTTCTCTTAACACAGAATCCGGTAATGTTCGAATGCTTAAAACTGCCACTGTCTATCCCTCCACCGTGGAATTCTTGCTGTGACCATTATATTATTCGTTAACAATTGTGTAAATCTAAATCACGTTACAGAAGTAGGATCAATTTCAACCATCCAACCCAAAGGTAAATTACTCTCGTCTATCAACCTTCTAGGTTCAATACCTTTCAAAATAATGTGCCAACGATATTTTCCCCTGATTTTTGAAGGAAAAGCGGGTGCCGGTCCTAATACTGAAACATCCGTGATGCCCATGACTTCCAGTTGTTCTCTAAAACGTTTGCCCAAATATAAAGCTTGCTTAGCGCAGGTATCTTCATTCGTGTGCGAATATATCAATCTTATCAATTTACTGAATGGAGGAAGATCAAGCTCATGCCTGTAAACAATTTCTTGAGAGTAAAACAAATCATAATCTTGTACAGCGGCGGAATGGACGGCGTAATTTGTTGGAGAATAGGTTTGTATGATCACCTTACCACCCAAATCACTTCTTCCCGTGCGTCCAGAAACCTGACATAATAATTCAAAAACCCGTTCGCCTGCCCTAAAATCTGGCAGAAACAGACCTATATCCGCACACAAAACGCCAACTAGAGTGACCCTAGGGAAATGTAGACCTTTGGCGATCATTTGCGTACCAACCAATATTTGGGCGTGCCCTTTTGAAAATGTATTCATCATTTCTGCATGAGCATCTTTGTAAGAAGCTGCATCTCTATCCCATCGTAAAGTTTTTACGCCTGGAAATAATTCCTCTAGCTCCTGAACTACCCTTTGTGTGCCTAATCCTAAGTACCTGATCCTATTACTATTACACTCTTTACATTTGGTAGGGTGTCTGACGGTATAATTACATATGTGGCAAACAGCCGCATTAGATTCACCATGATAATTCATTGACATATGACACCTGTTGCATCTCAATACGTTGCCACAATCCCGACATTGTATCTGACCACCGCTACCCCTTCGGTTTATATAAAGTATTACTTGTTCGCCTGAAGCAACCTTATCGCCTATATTAGATTGGAGTACAGAACTGAAAATGCTTCTATTGCCTTGCTTCAATTCGTCTCTAAGATCTACAATTTCCACTTGAGGCAGAGTCAATTCTATTGTTTGATTTCCTGCAATTCCCCTTGATACACGATTTTGCAACGTCAATAATCTATATTGACCGGAGTTTGCCCTGTATTTCGAAACGACATCGGGAGTAGCGCTACCAAGCACTACAACACTTTTTGCCAGATCCCCAATTTTTATAGCGACCTCTCTTGCATCATATCTAGGAGAAGTCTCTCTTTGTTTATAAGTCCACTCATGTTCTTCATCTATTATTATCAAACCTAAATTTGGTTGTGGTGAAAATATTGAACCACGAGATCCGATTACAATTTTATACTTACCTTCCTTTATTCCCCACCATTGATCGAACCGTTGACCCAGCGATAAACCACTATGCAATATGGCCACATCGTCAGGAAATCTACTAGCAAATCGCTCTATGGTTTGAGGGGTTAATGCTAATTCTGGAACCATCACTATAGCACGTTGACCCAAAGCTATCGCCCGATCCAACGCCCGCAAATACACCTCTGTTTTTCCACTGCCTGTAATACCTTGCAACAAAAACACTTCAGGGGAGTTTGATACAACAGCCTCACATATCTTGTCTACTGCAATCTCTTGATCCTTATTAAGAATAGGTGGAATATCAGAGTCAAAATTTCTTGACGCTAGCGGATCTCTCTCCTCACGAATCTGAGTTATATTAATCAATCCTTTATTTCTTAAACCATTAACAGCAGAATGTCCAAAATTGTATCTGCACTCACTTAAACTCACGGGATTTTGCGCAAGTATAAGATGCCGCAACAACGATTCCTGCTTTGGAGATTTATTATGGAAAATATTGGATATGTTGGCATTCCCAGGAATTAAACTAGTGAGTTCTACAAAGGAAATGTACTTTGGGCCTACAGAAGGGTTTAACCATTCCGATGTTTCATCTATTAGGCCGTCTCTCATCATTTGGGACAGAACCTTATCTGACCACATTCCCAAAGATTTTACCAATGTGTCACGACGAACTTTGCCTCGTTTATTGAGAATCTTAGCGATTCTTTGAAGCAGTGGATCATCCAGTGTATCAATTCTGAGGCTCGGATCCTTAAGACAGACATATCGCTTGCTTCTTATCATTGAGCCTGGAGGCATCATGATAGCCGCTGAATCGAACAGACCAGCCATATAGTAATGACTAACCCAAAGCGCTAGATCTAGACTAGTGGTAGATAACAATGGATCAGGGTATATCAGTCTGCTCAAAGGTCTAACAGTGTCTAATGCCACAAAGTCTGATGTCTTGAAAACAATCCCTATCAACGAACGAGGACCGAAAGGGACTTCCACAAGATGACCGGGCCTAACTGGGATGTCGTTAGGAATAGAGTAGGTAAAAGTTCTTGTGTTGGATGCGGGGGAATCTACTGCTACCTCAGCATACTTACTCATCTTTGGTCTTTAATACCAAGCCAAAGATATGTGACTACGAGTCATTGCTACCTTCTAGACCGTCTTCTATCTTCCTTGATTCTAGCTGATTTACCGTACCTACCCCTGAGATAATAAAGTCTTGCTCTACGAACTTTACCATGCCGCACCAAATCCACCGAATCTACTGTTGGAGAGTAATATGCGAAGGTTCTCTCAACTCCGACACCATAGGAAACCCGTCTAACGGTAAAAGTAGAACCCACACCATTCCCTCTAGTGCGAATCACATCACCCTGAAACGCCTGAAGCCTTTCTCTCTCCCCTTCTTTTATCCTTATAGTGACCTTCACGGTGTCCCCAGGAGAGAAATCCTGTATCTTTTCGTTTTTCTCAACTACAGTTATAGAGTTTAAGTCCATCAGTTTATCCTTGTGTCAATTGTCGTTCAACAGTCTGCATTTTTACGTCCAACATTCTACAACTCATAGCAACCAATAACAAGAGCCTAAATAACTTTATGTTTAAGATAGGAGGCCCTCTCAACAGCAATCCATGAGATCATAAACTTAAAATCAAAGGTCCCCAGACACAACACTTTTTACAATCTACGTGGTCATTAGTTCTGCAGACTACGTACGTAGTGAACTAATTGCCATTGTTCTTCATCGGTAAGGAGTTTGTTAAACATAGGCATGGCAGATGGGGATTCATATTTGTTGCCACCTGAGTAGTAAGCTATACGGCCCCCGAACCCTATAAAATCTTTCAGTTCCATATCTGATGTCATTGCCGTAGCTGGTCCAGTGATATCAGCCGGTGGTAGACCACCGTGTGATATCAAGTAACTTTTAGCAGCTCCATCACCCTGACCAGTCATCCCGTGACAAACCGAGCAGTTAACTTGGTATAGACCAGAACCTGCTGAAACAGTAGCTTCTGTTTGCTCTAAGACAGAGTTACTGACAACATTCAATATCCCCTTGGTTCCCTCTTCATGCAACATGAAAGGAACTGATCCCTGAGCTGGGTAAAGACGTGGAGGTTCTTGGCTCTTATAGGATTGGGCGTAATGCATTTCACTGAATATTTCAATCTGATAAGTGCCTCTACCCCAAGGCATACAAGCAGATGATATAAGTCCTATCAGAACCAATATCAATGCCATCTTCATTTTTTGTCTTTTGAATAACGATGTTTTCATAGTTTATATAACTCTTCTGTTATCCCCTTAAGGCCCTACCTCTTTCATGAACTACCTCAAGTGCACTTCCTCGTATCAATGCTCTTTCCATATCGTCAAGTTGTTCTTCCTCTGTGGTAACAAGCAGTCCAATATATCCTTCATTAATACGGGCATCATATGGGTCTAATCTCAACCTAGGTAGTCTAGATTCGAAAATTATACCAATTATTGTAAAAAGGACAGCTCCTAAAAGGGTTCCTTCATAACAAATAATGGTCATCGCAGGAAACGCCAATATAGGCTTTCCTCCTGTTACCATCGGGTAAGCCACCTGTGTGCCTGCCGTTAGTACTAAAGCCATCGTAAGGCCCATTAATGCGCCAATAATTGGAAACACGTATATGTGGTGAACAGGATCTTTTTCACCAAATGCCCCTTCAGGATAGGGACTACCTGTCAGAACGTCAAAATCGTCCTGAGTGGCCCCTGCCTCCAGCAACACATCGGTTGCATCAGCCGCAGAATCTGCGTTATCAAACAATCCTAATATACTTTTTCTGGCCAATTTCAACCTCCTCAGATTACTCTTCCCGCATCACCGCGGGAACCATAACTTTTCCAATTTTAATTTCGTCGTGTAATATCATACCCTCTTTTGCATCACCTATCGGTATCAAAGGCACTACTTTCGCAAAGAGTAATACCAACATCGAGACCATCGCAAAGGTAGCAGTTATAATTGTTACTTCAACAATACTAGGAGTGTATCCACCCCAAGTGAAAACAAATGCCTGTTTCCTCATCAAACCAGGAACTATAATGATAAATCTTTCGA
>CAZNWQ010000087.1:0-5089 GCA_964576965.1 uncultured Dehalococcoidia bacterium | reverse complement strand
GTAGTTGTGGACTTGAAAAAATCCGTGGCCAATTCGGACGGTCTTTTGATAGTGACTCCGGAATACAACAATGGAATTCCTGGAGTTACAAAGAATATAATAGATTGGCTATCCAGGAAAAACTCCGAACACGGTAACGTCCTCTCAGGCCTTCCCATAGACATAATAGCTATAGCTGGTGGATCTACGGGTTCTGCGAACCTAGTTAGAACACAAATTAGGCAAGTACTGGTCTATCCTGGAGCAGTACCCATGCCTAATGGAGACATTGGATTGTCTGGAAGACAACTGGTTTTCAACCACTCTGGACAACTCACAGGAGAAACATTTATAGACCAGATCAAAAAGAACTTAGATGACTTTTCTGACTGGATACACAAGCTATCCAACTAAGTGACATGATTTTCCTCATTTCTATTAAGTGAATGCCCGATTTATGTTGAAACCTGATAATCAATTAATATAATATTTGGTAGCAATGAAAATTCTGGGAATAGAAACCTCCTGCGACGATACAGCTGCATCGGTAGTGGAAGATGGTAGATTACTGCTATCTAATGTGATCGCTTCCCAAGTCGAACTTCATAACAGATACGGTGGAGTGGTCCCAGAAGTAGCTTCTAGGCAACATGTGTTAGAAATCATCCCTACGATACAAGAATCATTGTCCCAAAGCGGATGTTCTTTCAATGACCTTGATGCCATAGCAGTGACAAATGGACCTGGTTTGGCAGGCTCATTAATTGTGGGATTGAACACGGCTAAAGGGCTAGCATTTGGTAATGATTTACCACTCATTGGGATAAACCACTTGGAAGGCCATGTTTATGCCAACTGGTTGGATGGAGAAGCTCCAGATGAATCGCCTGGTTTTCCTCTTTTATGCCTAATAGCCTCTGGGGGACACACAGACCTTATTTTGATGAGCAATCACGGTGAATATGAACTCCTTGGAAGAACAAGAGACGATGCTGCAGGAGAAGCATTTGATAAAGCTGCAAGAGTACTAGGGCTTGGTTTTCCAGGTGGACCAGAAATACAAAAAGCCTCCCAAAATGCTTTAGGCAATATAGAGATGCCGAGAGCTTGGCTTAGAGGCTCTTTGGATTTCAGTTTTAGTGGATTAAAAACGGCATTTCTAAATAAGGCTAAGGACTTGGATATGTACCCTCCAGACCCGAGCAAAAACATAGATGAGGAACAGATAAGAGAAATGGCAGCAGGCTTCCAAATGTCCGTCGCCGACGTTATTACTGTTAAAACTATCCAAGCAGCCACTCAACATGAAGTCAAAGGCATATTACTGGGTGGTGGAGTGGCAGCTAACGCTAAATTAAGATCGGTTTTGACTGAACGATCTGATATACCGGTTATTATACCAGCCCCCAGACTTTGCACTGACAACGGGGCGATGATAGCTGCTTGTGCCTATTTTAAGCTAAATAAACAACACGAAAGTCAGTGGGATTTAGATGTTTACCCAAACCTGCATTTAGGATAGTCAGCCATCGTAACAAATATATATGGGTGGCCGGGTGTATCAGTTCACAGCACAGAAACAACATTAGACATGGTTATTAATCATGTGGAAAATCTGACAAAGAATTGTTCGTGTCGTTTTTACCGTCTCTCAACTCGAAAAACCTATCTATAAAAACTTGTGCTTCACCAATTAACTTGCGGTGAAATTGAACGCTTATTTCCATATCCCCTGAAATAAAGCTAAGGTTTGACTTCGGCTCTTCCAACAAAAATGACACGAAATTGAATATACCCCATACTAGCAAAATGGATGTTAGCAAAATGGAAACACCAGCTAAGCTTACAGTAGCAAACGCAGCCCAAGAACCTAGTAACAATAAGGCGACTCTAATAAGAGGCTTCTTACTTTTTGCAGTTACGCTCAATCTAACCAAATCAATAACTGAAATTTTTACAAATGATATGTGTTCGGTGTCTTGGTCTCTATCGAAACCTTTAGAAACTAAGTTGTTATGGGTAAGCATTAAGATTTCGGTTTCATCACTGTAATTATCAGATAATCCACTCTGCCCACTAAAAACGAGTTCCACACCCATCCCGTTGTATAAATCTAGTTTATTTTCCATCTTTGAAACAACCCTCATTGCAAACGCTGAAATATCAGAATAATATGACCTTGTGATATGGACTGATTCACAATTTCAATGAGTTTACCACGCATAAATGTTGATTGCGAATAAATTTACAGGTAAAACCTATATGGCATGGAGATAACCTGCAGATAGAAGCGGAGAGAAAAATGGAATATATAGGATTACTCGGTTGCGGATCAATAGGGAGTAGCTTAGCAAATTCAATTGTGACTAAATCCATAAACGGAGCATCTCTTCTAGTTCTTTTTGATCAAGATATCGAAAAAGCAAGAGAGTTATCCACACAGCTAGGAAACATACCATTTACAGACTCTTTCCATGACTTCATAGGCACAAAAGATCTCAGTATGGTTGTGGAGGCGGCTTCACAACAGGCTATATTTGACTATGGCAATCTAATTGTTGCTAGTGGAAAAAATCTTCTCATGATGAGTACTGGAGCCCTATTGTCGGAAAACCTATTCGCTGATCTTAACCGTGCCTCACAAACCACCGGGGTTAGCATATATGCCCCTTCTGGTGCAGTAGGCGGCATAGATGCCATAAAGGCAGCCAAAGATGGACTACAAAGTGTAACATTGACTACAAGAAAACCTCCACGTAGTTTGTCAGACACATCTGGTATAGACCTCGAAAACATAGACCGGCCAACTACAGTTTTTGACGGTAATGCTGTTGAAGCAGTAAAAAGATTTCCGTTTAATATAAACGTTGCCGCAACGATAAGTCTGGCAGGGTTAGGACCTGAGAATACACGAGTAATAGTAATAGCCGACCCTAATGCTAATGGCAATATCCACGAAATAGAAGTCATAGGGGAAAGTGGACGTATGAAATTCACTATGGAAAACGTCCCTCATCCGAAAAACCACATGACAAGTTATTTGGCAGTTCTATCTGCTATAGAAACCCTAAAGCGTGCTTGCGGTACGGAAATACAAGTTGGGGCGTGAGCAAAGTCAATAGGTGGGATTCATACTCATAATGGCAAATCCACAGACCTTCCAGACCTAAAACTTCTAGTAACAGCCTCAGTAAAATCCATATATTTAACACCATCCGCAAAACTTGTATGCGTTACCTTTTCAATGCCTCGTATGGCGTTTATAAACTCTTCTTCCACTCTCCAATAGCCCTGATCGCTAGGATCAATTGGAATTTCTGTTAACCCATCAGACCCTTTATATCCTACGTAACCTCGGAGCTTGCCACCGTCGACGGTGAGAGAGGTTGACTGTGATAATTTCATAGTTCCCTCGGACCCGTATATCCACACTTCGTTTTTAGGTGCCAAACCTATTACTGAGCTAACCTTGATATGGGCCTGACAACCAGCCGCCATATCGCACAATATGTCTACATGGTCAGGTATATCTATGGCTCTTGTTACATCGTCACTATCTTTACGATTTTTTACTACAACTTTGGCCATAGCCATGACAGTTTTTGCTGGACCAACCCAACGCATCAAAGCCTCGTACCATATGCCCATCTGCATTATGTTATAACCACTTAAATCCCTATTTTGTCTCCAATGAAGTTTGCTTTCCTTTTCTGGAAAGCTACCTGTATTGACATTCATTTCGACATATATTAGATCACCAAGAGAACCCCCAGATATGATCTTTTGTATCGTTTTATCTACAGGCAACGTCATCGGAGCAGGTACGATTTGAGCCACCAATCCGGGGTGTGCAGTAGCCGTAATCAACATATTTCTGGCTTCCTTAGCATTAACTGACATTCGAGCCTCAGTAAGCACATGTTTACCGGCATTCAATGCTTCAATTGTTATTGCTGAATGTAAGTTAGGATATGTACCAACACATATAGCATTCGAGTCAGAAGCTCTCACCAAATCGATCCAATTATCATAAACATTTGGTATGCCGAATTCGTTAGCCACTTTTTCACTAGATGCCCTAGTACTATTGCAAACACTTACTATTTCAACATTGTCCTGTTCTCGTAAACCAGGTATGTGTCTCAATTTTGTATTACCACCCGCTCCGACAATACCTATTTTTATAACATCTTCACTCATGCTTGAATCCTTCCAAAAAACTGAAAAAACTGAATTTTCCTCAACCATTATCCTACCACTTAAACATCTATTTATGGGATGATTTAGACCAAATATTATTTAAATCATTGACCTTTCGCATATGAGATACTAGAATTTTTGTGTTGGCTACTCGACCGAATCGAAACCACTTAAGTAACATTTAGGAGGTTCATCATGGTTAATACCCAGAAAAAAGCGGCACAAGGGACGAGACCACTAGACGGAATAAGAGTTCTTGATTTTACATGGGTAAGAGCGGGGCCATGGTGCAACAGGTGGTTGGGAGCGCTTGGTGCTGAAATTATTAAAGTCGAATGGCCAATAAATCCCAGTACCAGAGGAGCTCTTACCGGAGGCAGAGCACCAGATGGGTTCCCGGTAAACCTCAACACAGACGGACATTTCAGTGATAATAACGCTAATAAGCTAAGCATAACGCTAAATACACGCACTCCCATGGGTAACGACCTGGTAAAGCGGTTGGTTTCTATATCCGATATAGTTATCGAAAATTTCGCTGCCGGTGTTCTGGATAGATGGGGTCTGAGTTATGAAGAAATGAAGAAATTAAACCCAGACATAGTCTATTTATCCATGTCTGGGTTTGGTCACACAGGTAGAAATAAAGACTACCAGACTATGGGTCCAATAGCACAGGCATTGTCAGGACTTACTTATACATCAGGACTTCCAGACCATCCCCCGGCAGGTTGGGGCTGGTCATACATGGACGACACAGGAGGTATGTATGGAGCCATGTATGCATTAAGTGGACTTTATCACAGAAACATGACTGGAGAGGGTCAACACATAGACAGTTCCCAGTGGATAAAGGGAGTTCAATTGAACGGGGCTGCATTTCTGGATATACAGGCTAATAACAGACCAT
>CAZNWQ010000086.1:0-5209 GCA_964576965.1 uncultured Dehalococcoidia bacterium | reverse complement strand
TAACTATGAATTTGCCTCCAGAATGGCGGGCAAACAACCAATTAAATAGAGCAGTTCTTATATTACCTACATGGGGATCTCCAGTAGGACTTGGGGCATATCTCACTCGAATTTTTTCGGTCATTGATAAATTAACCTCTCGCTAACTTCGAATTGTTACGTATGTTTTGCAACAAATCCAATAAATCTTCTGGCATTTTTGATTCAAATTCAGTATATACACCTGTAGAAGGTAATTTAAATCCAATTTTGCTGGCGTGTAGGAACTGTCTATTTATTGAGCTTCTTTCTCCACCGTAGATAGTATCTCCAACTATTGGGTGGCCAATTGAAGACATGTGAACTCTTATTTGATGAGTTCGGCCTGTCTTGATTTCAATGGCTGCCAAGGAATAACCATTTAAGTTTTCTAAAACTCTGAAATGACTTTCTGCGTACCTTCCATTCTCTACCACCGCCATACGCTTTCTATGTGAAGGATCTCTACCAACGTGAGATTTAATTATACCTTCTGAAGGGTTCGGGTTGCCAGATAGCATGGCTGTATATATTTTCAGTACTGTTCTATTTTTAATCTGTTTGGATATATTTTCATGTGAAATGACATTCTTGGCCACTATGATTAAACCGGAAGTGTCTTTGTCTAATCGGTGTATGATTCCCGGCCTGATTTTCTCTCCCACTTCACCAATAGTTGGCATCCTAGCAATTAATCCGTTAGCCAAAGTTCCAGATTTGTGGCCAGGGCCTGGATGGACTACTATTCCGGAAGGTTTGTCTATTATTAGTAAGTCCTGATCCTCATAAATTACGTTTAAGTCCATTTCTTCACTTATCAGGTCGTCAGATGTTGGGTAAGCTATGTCTAAAACGATTATTTCGTTCCCTTTTATTCTATATGCGGGCTTAACATTATGTTCGTCTATTTTGATCAAACCAGCCAGAATCAAGTTATATATTTGAGCTCTAGTGAGGTCTGTCTGAGTGGACGCCAGAAATCTATCTAGTCTTTCGCCCACTGCATTTGCCCTGATATGACGTATCTCTCCCAAACATACACCCCGTTATCTAATTCTCATGATTTCCGTTAAATTGTCCTGCTATGGCACCAACATCTTGGTTGTCTGGGTCGTCACTATTTTCGTTGCAGTGGTTATCTTTATAAAAGATTAACGACCAGCCTAACCCCAGAAGTCCTATCACTATTGAGGAATCTGCTATGTTAAAAACTGGCCAAATGCCGATATCAATAAAATCAACTACATACCCAAGCAATAACCGATCCAGAAGGTTTCCTATTGCCCCTCCAATTTGGAGGCCCAAGCATAAATATACAAATTTAGTTCTTATGTTATGGCTTTTGTGGAAAAGTATCAAAACCATTATTCCAACAACTGATCCCAAAGTAAGAAGAGTAGTGTGGCCTGTAAACAACCCAAATGCGCTCCCGGTGTTTGTCACATGAGTCAACCGAAGTATACCTTGTTCCGGAATGGATTGCCCTACAGACATTGTCATATACACCGTATACTTGCTCAATTGATCCAGTACAATTACGAAAATTGCAGTGAGCAAGGAAAGTTTGTATGATCCATATGACCGACGGGTCTGGCTTTTATAAGTACCCATTTTATTTAATGTTATGATTTACCGTATATGTCAGAACACCCAAGGCGTTTGTAAGTTAAACCGGTTTGCATGTTATCATAATTAGGCAATTGCTATCAAATTATTGTTAGATGATCGTTGAATCAACAGATCTAACAGATGAAGATATTATAATCAAAGGTATAGAAGTTAATGTATTGTGTTAGAAACGCATCAACAGATGACTTAACAGAGCTCTCCATAATAGAGAGAGAGGCTTTCACAGAGAGCTGGCCTCCTACTCCATTTAGGAGAGATTTGGCAAGCAAAAATGTGGAAATACTAGTTGTCTCAATTGATACCAATCCCAGCCTGATGCCAGAGAAATCCGAGGCTAATGAGATTAGTTATGAGAACGTTGGGTATATTCATAGATTCTTTAAGCAATTGAATAATTTGTGGAGTGATACGGCGAGTCATGATACTAAGAATATTGTTGGGTATATTGCTACTAGGTTTATGTATGACGAGGCTCACATAACAAGCATAGCAGTTAGGAAGTCATTTCGGGGTATGGGACTGGGAGAGTTGTTGCTTATGTCTGCAGTTTCTGACGCAATGACAAAGAGTTATAAAACCACAACATTGGAAGTGCGTGTTTCAAATAGAACTGCCCAATCGTTATACAAAAAATATGGATTTAATGAGGTTGGCATTCGTAAACGCTACTATAGCGATAATAACGAAGATGCATATATTATGACTACTGATGTCTTATACTCGGATCTCTACACAGAGCATTTCAGGAAATTGGTTGATCGATTTAATCAACGTGCTTTGAATATTAACTGGAATTTATCGAGTTCATATTCCGACTAATATCTGACGTATTCCAACCAATGACATTGATATTGATAGTAAAATAAGGATAAATTTTTGGTTTACTTTTGAACTCAAATAGATTCCTATTTGAGCACCTAACAGAGCTCCTATGCCCAAAAGCGCGGCTCTAGCCCAGCCTTCTTGGTATTGGTCCGTAAGTATTCTTGTAATTAGACTGGAAGAAGATGTTAAGACTAATAGAAGCATAGCGGTGGGTGCAACTACTCTTGGAGGCATTCTCAGTAAAAAAGTCATCGCAGGAACGTTTACTACACCTCCTCCGATACCGAAAAAACTAGATATAAAACCAGATATAGGTGATATGGCAGATGCCATAAGAGTGTTTACGTAAAATCGGATTCTAAAACTTCTGCCGTTAAATATTCTTTCCGTTATTTCTCTGTTTGGTACCTGGAAATTCCACCATTGCATGGCCTGTGCTTTATAGCTTCTCCAAAGTACATATAATGAGCCCAGTAAAAGCATCAATCCCATAAAAAAGTCAAAAGTGGTTCTATCCACATTGTTGGCAACCAAAGCGCCAACTGCAGCCGCTGGTATAGCTCCGATGGAAAGTAAAGCAGCTGTCCGAAAATCTATTCTGCCAGCTCTATAATTTCCCACTGTAGCAGAGACAGCATTGAGAAAAATTACAGTTAACGAAATACTAGAAATAGTAGAGGCAGAAGCCTCAGGGAACATTATCAATAAAATTGGTACGAGTATAAACCCACCACCCAATCCTACTAACGTTCCTAGTGTGGCAACTAACAAACCAATTATTGGCAATAATATGAGATGATGGGCAACTACATCAAATCCCATTTAGTATTCTCCAAATTCCATGCTGGATTTAGCGGCAATAACCCCTAACCAGTATATGCCTAGATTTCTTCTATAGTTATATTCAGGATTTTCGTGGGATCTACCGGTTTAGACATTTCTCCAGAACCTGAAATGGATACTTCAAGGTTAGCTATAGTATCTACCACGTCCATGCCTTCGATCACTTCACCGAATATGGTGTAGTTTTTGGGTAGGCTGCCATTTCTATGCATAATGAAAAATTGACTTCCGTTGGTATTTGGGCCAGCATTTGCCATGGCCATAGTACCCCTCAGGTAGTCTCTACTCACTGGTTCATCAGGAAACGTGTACCCAGGACCACCCATTCCTGTACCAGTTGGGTCACCACCCTGTATCATAAATCCTTCGACTACCCTGTGAAATATAACGTCATCGTAATATCCTTCTTTAGCTAGAAATACGAAATTATTCACGGTAATCGGGGCATCTGATGGGAAGAAATTTACTCTTATTGTCCCATTACTGGTATTAATAATGGCGGATATTTCGCTATTTGGATTTATACTCATCGGTGGCGGTGCTGGATACTGCGACATGTTATCTCCTCTTCTGCTTGTTTTGGATAATTATTTAGCAGCCGCATTTGGCAACTTATTTATGAGTTTATCAGAATTGTCACGAATATTGCACATAAATTGCACGAAGTTTCTTCACGTCTTCCTTTTAGGCTGGTTTTATCACCTTTCACTATGGCATAATTGAGATTGCTCTCGTTTAAAAATAATTATAAGGATGAAATATCATGACCAATAAAGATTTAAATTCTGAATCATTATCAACAATACAGACATCTGATGGAGAAGTTTATTATCATGATATTGGCACAGTGGAATCAAAATATGGTGCCACAATTGCTGCTTTACCTTTTTCAATCCGAGTTTTATTAGAAAATGCTCTTAGGAATCTAGATGGATATCTAGTCACAGAAAATGATGTTTCTAATGTGGTGAGTTGGAAGCCAATGGAACAATCGGCTAAAGAATTTCCTTTTATGCCCGCTCGTGTATTGATGCAAGATTTCACCGGTGTCCCTGCAGTTGTGGATTTGGCTGCCATGCGTACAGCCATGGCAAAAAACGGTGGAGATTACAGAAAGGTTAATCCCATAGTGCCTGTGGATTTGGTTATTGATCATTCAGTGCAAGTAGACTATTTTGGTACTCCTTCAGCATTTAAACTGAATGTTCAAAGGGAATTTGAGAGAAATAAAGAAAGATACACTTTCCTTCGATGGGCACAAAATGCTTTTGATAACTTTACACTAGTCCCTCCGGGTACTGGTATAGTTCACCAAGTCAATTTGGAATATTTAGCATCCGTAGTATCGTCTAAAAATGTTGACGGAAAAACAGTAGTCTTTCCAGACACCGTGGTGGGAACAGATTCTCATACGACTATGATAAATGGTCTGAGTGTGCTCGGATGGGGTGTTGGTGGTATCGAAGCTGAAGCTGTGATGTTGGGTCAACCGTATTATATGCAACTACCAGAAGTCATAGGATTTAAACTTACGGGTTCGTTAAAAGAAGGTGTTACCGCAACAGATTTAGTCTTAACGGTTGTTCAAATGTTACGGGCTAGAGGGGTGGTCGAGAAATTTGTAGAATTTTTTGGTATTGGACTCAGCAATCTTCCTCTTCCTGATAGAGCCACTATAGCCAATATGGCACCAGAATATGGGGCAACATGTGGATTCTTCCCAGTTGATGATATAACTCTGGAATTTATGAGAGGAACAGGAAGATCAGTTGATCATGTGGATCTAGTTGGTGAATATGCTAAGGCACAACAACTTTTCAGAACGGATGATACACCTGACCCCCAATCCCCTGATGTATTATTATATAACAATCTGCTGACATTAATATATATA
>CAZNWQ010000085.1:0-5223 GCA_964576965.1 uncultured Dehalococcoidia bacterium | reverse complement strand
AGGACTGTTGATCAGTTGAAGGATTTGGGCGAGTAAAACCGCCTGAACCTGGCATTCCGACTCTAGCTTCAGCCACAAGAGACGAAAACAATGGAACAAGTAACAGGGAAGCGCCCATTAAACATATGCTAAAAATGGCCAGAGGTTGATCATTGAAACCTTTCCATAATCCTACTACTGATATAGTCACCGTAAGTAGCATTAGGACAATTAGTGAAGCCAAAACAAAGTCCTGAATGAAAGACTTGGAAGCATATATCTGATATGCAGCTGCTAAAATGATAACAATTAACAATATCCAGGACGAGGAACTAAGCTGTGTATACTTATGGAATAATATGTTAAAAGCTATACCAATCGTAGCCGATAACGGAACTGTCAATCCAACAAGATAATATGGATGAGTTGTTGTAGCATTCGCCAGTCCAAAAACGAACGTGGATATAAGTAACCACCCAGCCCAGAGAAAACCTTGTGAAAGAGCATCTGATGAACGTAATGCTTCAAATATATCCCTGGGGTTTCTGTAGACTCTCTCACTCAACCCAATAGAAAAAACAACTAGAGACAAGAAAATACCCAGAGGAAGTAACCACCCCAATTGATTAGACAATGGATTGTATAACAAACCAATCACTCCGGTTTCCCGAGGTTCGACATCAACCATATTTGGAACTGGATTCATAATATTCGTATTATTCTGTCCTATTGGTGTCAGTGCATTTTGATCTCTGGCTATATAACCATCTCTCTGGTCAAGTTGCCTCATATCAACATAGTTGCCCTGATTGATTGGATTCATAGGCACAGGCATCTGTCGGCGAGGTCCTATGAAAGAGGTAAATCTGTTTATACCGTTATATTCGAATACCAAAGTCCATATAGAATTGTCCGGAGTGGAACCAACATAAGGGCGATTATCAGAAGGAGTCAATGACACCACAGCTATCCAAGATACAGAAACCAACATCAATATAACCACGGCTGAAAATGTCCGAACTATAAGCTGTTTATATGACAATGTTGAACTTAACAGGTAATAAGCCAAGAATACAGGAAGCGGGATGAAAGCCACGAACATTTTCACGTTGAACGAGATTCCCATCAGTACAGAAAATATTATCAACCATTTCCAACTGCTAGTTCTCACAGATCGGATTAAAGCAATGGCCGATAACAACAAGGTAAACGATAAAATGGAATCAGGTTCATTACGGCTGTCAATCACAACACTCGCAGGCAACACAGCAAGAATCAAACTTGCAGACACTGCACTTAGTCTGCCAAAGGTTTGTCGTAAAACGTGGTAAAGCATACCAATAGCTAAAATGCCAACTAAAGCCTGAGGCAACGTGACGGACCAAGCACTGAGACCAAAAATCCAAGCAAAAAATGCTTGTATCCAAAATGCTACTGGAGGCTTATCAACAGAAACCACTCCAGAAGGGTCAAACGAAACAAACAGGAAATTCTTAAACCCTGTGAGCAAGGATCCTACTGTCGCTGTGTAATAGGTGTTATCGTAATCCCCTAGTCTACTGAATCTAAGGGAACCTCCCACTATAATGGCAAGCAGTAACCACCTGTCAAATGATCTGATGAAGGAGATTAATTTTCCTGATAACATCACTTTTATTAAACTACGGGTTTAAGGATTCTCTCTATCGGGCCGTTTCAACAAATATCCCATGATACCTATCGGTGTTCCCCAAACAAGCCCGCCGCACAAACCCATCAGGCCAAACAACAATATATTTTCTTTACCTGTACCTCCAAAGGAAGGGCCTAGTATCGGAATAACAAGAGTAAGATATGCGACTCCAATTAACGTCAGCATGCTAACTCTCAATCTCTTGGAAAATAATATAACCCCAAAAGAAGGAGATATTACGGAAATCACAAATTCTATGAACGATAGATCGTTATCTACGGAAAACAATCTTATAGAGGAAACAAATACTACGGCTGTCCATATCCCAATTATACCCGATGCCAGCCATATTCTTTTCATGTAAGCAAACAATATGCGATCCTTGAACTAATAATATATGTCACGATACCATATTTGAAACCAACGAACTATAAGACTAAAGTCATCAGTCTGTAACAAATCTACCTCTATTGGAACTCCCATAAGCTATGCTCAGGACCCATAATCAAGTATAATTAAAAGGAGTGGACATTATTGAAGGAGGGGCATCTTGAACGTTACAGAAGCAATGGCAAAAATATTGAAATCCGAGGGTGTGGAATGGATTTCCTGCTTTCCAAGTAATCCTATTATCGAGGCTGCCGCTAAGGAAGGAATCAGACCTATCGCATTCCGCCATGAGCGTGGTGCCGTGATGGCAGCAGACGGATATAGCAGGTTAAACGATAGGAAAAAATTTGGCGTAGTAGCTATACAGGATCAGGCAGGAGCAGAAAATGCTATGGGAGCAATTAGCCAGGCATTTGCGGATAATGTACCAATACTGGTACTGCCCCGCGGTTCTAGTCTAGAGCGTATAGCTGTAAGACCTTATTTCACAGCGGCAATTACATACAGAGATATAGCAAAACACGTTGAAACTATATCCAGACCAGATATGGTGGGTTCAGTGATGAGGCGCGCTTTTCATGCCTTGCGTAACGGAAGACCCGGACCTGTGGTAGTAGAAATGCCTGCAGACGTCTGTGATCAAGAAATAGATGAAGACAACATAGGTTATCATTCACCAAAAGTATCAATTCAGATACCAGCGGCATCAGATATAACGGATGCGGTAACTACATTATTGAAGGCAGAAAAACCAATGATATGGGCTGGTATGGGTGTCTTGCTGGCAGGGGCGACAGAGGAATTAAAAGAATTCGCCGAACTTACGGAGATTCCAGTTTATACCTCTATGCCTGGCAAATCAGCCATAGACGAACGCCATCCCTTGGCTTTAGGGGCAGGAAGTAGTGCTACTACACTTGCAGCGCGGGAATGGCTGCAAAGTTCTGATGTATTGTTTGCAGTAGGCTCAAGCATGACAAGAACTGGTTACGGACAGCAAGTCCCCCCTGGGAAAACCATCATACATAACGTTGGAAGCTTAGAAGATATAAACAAAGACTTTGGAGTTCATGTAGCCATTCCAGGAGATACAAAAGCCACTCTTCAAGCCTTGATATCAGAAGTAAAGTCACAATTGGGCGATTCCGGACGTAAAGGCAAAACAGATGTGGTGGAACAGATTGCCAGAACCAAAGAAGGCTGGCTGGAAACCTGGATGCCCGTATTAACTGATGATAAAGAACCAATAAACCCATACCGAGTAATCTGGGAACTAAATCAAAACCTGGATCTGGAAAATAGCGTGGTAACGCATGATGCC
This sequence comes from uncultured Dehalococcoidia bacterium, assembly GCA_964576965.1. Lineage (GTDB taxonomy): Bacteria > Chloroflexota > Dehalococcoidia > Lucifugimonadales > UBA2985 > VFHP01. The sequence continues at coordinate 1,861 of CAZNWQ010000085.1, read as the reverse complement.
GGATCACCACGGGACATGATGATGCCTTTCCTGACAGCTACATCTCCACATAGTTATATTGGCTGGGGCAAATCTACTCATCTTGGATATGGTATTCCTCTTATGATAGGGGCCAAAATGGCTATGCCAAACAGATTCTGTGTGAATTTCATGGGTGATGGTGCTTTTGGCATGTCAGGATTAGACATTGAAACAGCATCAAGATCCGGTGCAGCAATCACTACAATTGTTCTCAATAATGGTGGAATGGCAACATATCCTGGATTCTCCCCAACGGCAAGAGAGACTTTTGGTGTATCACGTATGTATGGAGACTACGCCAAAATAGCAGAAGGAATGGGCGCAACTGGTATAACCGTAACAAAACCAAGTGACATAGGGCCTGCTCTAAAAGAGGCACAGAAACTTAATGCAGAAGGCAAAACAGTATTGATAGATATACACACGAGAGCTGAAGACAAAAGGTCTCCAGCAGGATTCGAAACAGTCACTCAATGGACCAGATGGGACTAAGATAAATAATAATCGAATATATCGTATAGATCACCCAGAAAATTAGAGGAGGATCAATATGGTAGTCCAAACCAACAGTGATGAGTTACATTTCGTAACTAATCAAGAGATAGTATTAGCAGCCAAGAACAACTTGAATCAGGGTACATGGGGATATTTATGTGGTGGTTCGGAATCCGAAACCACATTAAGAAGAAACAGACTCGCTTTCGATACTCTGGCTTTTAGACCTAGGTCACTCGTAGATGTTTCAAACATAGATACTTCAGCTAATGTATTGGGCCACGAATTAAGAATACCTGTGATATTGGCACCGATTGGATCTCAGCAAGTTTTCACTGGAGAAGGCGGTATTGCCGCAACTAAGGCCGCACATGAGTTCGGAGTATTAGACACAATAAGTTCTGTAACCCAGCCGACATTGGAAGAAATTTCTGAGTCCGCAGACAACCCGAAAGTCTACCAGCTATACCTAAACGGCGATTGGGATTTTATTAAAGATATGATATCCAGAGCTAAGGCTGCTGGATACGAAGCTTTATGTATCACTACAGACACAGCTCGTCCCAGCAGAAGAGACCGCACCTTACTTTCCAGATGGAATCCCAGAGCAAATTTTCTTGGAGTCTCTGCGGATAACCGTCACCAAGTATCTGGTGGAAGGCAGGGTGCCCATGCATCCACTGTGACCTGGGATACAATTGACAGGATAAAAGATCTAGCAGATCTACCTTTCATGCTAAAAGGTATAGCCGTCGCTGAAGATGCAGCTAAAGCTGTTGAACATGGAGTGGACTATATTTGGGTTTCCAACCACGGCGGCCGACAGCTTGACCACGGTCTTGGAACTATGGATTACCTACCTGAAATTGTTGAAGCAGTAGATGGAAAAGCAGATATTTTCTTGGACGGTGGAGTGCAACGGGGAACGGATGTATTGAAAGCAATAGCACTAGGAGCAAAAGCAGTTGCCATAGGAAAATTGCAAAACTGGGGGCTGGCTGCCGGTGGAACAGCAGGATTAGTACGAGCGTTGGAAATATTAGAGGACGAAATAATATCTTCTATGGGGCTTATAGGCGTAACATCTATGGAACAACTCAGTCCAAAATATCTCGCAAAGGCACCGCTCGTTACCATGCCTCACGAAATGAGTGGATGGGTTAATATGGCCGGCGACAGAATTTTGTAAGTCTCATTACTGAATCTTTGAAGTTTGAACTTTGACCCTCTGTAGGGAGGCATAGTGGAGCGCATACTTTCCTTATTCATATTCGGTATTGTTATAAGATTCCTGATAAGAATTATAAATTCACTTCCTTTCAAATTAAGGAAACAGGTTTACTGT
>CAZNWQ010000084.1:0-5240 GCA_964576965.1 uncultured Dehalococcoidia bacterium | reverse complement strand
AAAGATTTCCCTCAATGCAGCATGAAAAAAACCCACATCGGGGTTGGCAGTGCGGATGTAGACGAAGATTCTTTGAATGAAGTCTTGGAAAAGATCAAAACCGTATTTGGTGTGGTCAAATTCTATAAGTATTTCAAAGTAGATCCCAGTATAGAAAATATAGAAAATCTCATAGCAAGTGAGATACCCAAAGAACAATTCAAAACGTTCAGAATTACTGCCAAAAGAGGGGATAAAAATTTTCCACTGAAATCTCCCGACATGGACCGCCACTTTGGGAACTTCGTCCAAACTTTGACTGGAGCAGATGTCAGACTATATAACCCTGAGCTGAATATATTCGTAGAGGTCCTGAGAGACCAGGCGTTGTTATATTTCAAACAAGAACAAGGACCTGGCGGATTACCTGTTGGTGTAAGCGGTAAGGTACTAGCCCTCTTGTCTGGCGGAATAGACTCTCCAGTAGCTGCTCAAAGGATGATGAAGCGAGGATGCAACGTATTGTTCATGCACTTCCACAGCTTCCCATTAGTAGACGGTTCGTCTCGAGAAAAAGCACAAGAATTAGTATCTAAGTTGAATATTTATCAATTCCGCTCAACGCTGTTTTTAGTACCTTTCGCCGATGTCCAAAAAGAAATCATACTCTCGGTTCCTCCCCAATACCGTATTATAATATACAGACGATTTATGACCCGGATAGCAGAAAAAATTGCCTTGTTCAATGGAGCACAAGCCTTAGTAACTGGAGAAAGTCTGGGACAAGTAGGATCACAAACGTTAGAAAACATAAATACGATAAGAGATACGGTGTCAATGCCAATCCTAAGTCCACTAATAGGAATGGATAAGCAAGAAATAATAAACGAAGCAAAGCATATAGGAACATACGAAACCTCCATCATTCCAGACGAGGACTGTTGTAGCCTTTTTGTACCAAAGCATCCCGCAACACAAAGCACTCCGTCTGAAGTCAGCCTAATTGAATCTAACCTTGATGTTGAAAAGTTGGTTAACTTGGCAATAGAGAACATTGAGGTACAAACCATTTAATTAATCTAGTTTGTTGATGTTTACACTAGAACCGGTTAAGATGCACCCATCCCCCATGGGTCCGGTCACAGGAGGATTACAGTGATAGACAACACTAAAGAAGAAAGTCTCAGAAGAATGAGTTACATAGAAGGGCATTTATCTGGTATCAGGAAAATGATATCTGAAGAGAAATATTGTGTGGATATACTGAAACAAACCTATGCCGTTAGACGAGCAATAGAAAAATTGGAATCCAAGCTCCTAGACGGTCATTTACACAGTTGTGTAATCTCCGGTGTAAAAGAAGGTAGAGATGATCAGGTGCTGCAAGAGTTGCTCGAACTATATAACTTGAATTCCAAGTAACTGTGGTGCAAAAAATGGAAATCTCAAAGTCAGAAAAATTAATATTGCCTGTAAAGGGTATGACCTGTGCAGCCTGTGTTTTACATGTGGAGAATGCTATTAAAAGCATTGAGGGAGTTTCGTCCGTGGTAGTCAACTTGGCAGTAGAGGATGCGTCTGTAGAATTCAACCCGGGTTCACAACCACAGATAATAGAAATATTGAACGCTATTAAAGAGGCAGGCTACGACACCAAAACAGAGAATACAAGTGTAGATATAATAGGAATGACCTGCTCTGCTTGTGTATTACATGTAGAGAACGCCATTAAAAACATCCCATCTGTTTTGAACGTATCAGTCAATTTAGCAACGGAACAGGCGTACATAGAACACCTAGACACTCCACATTTCTTGGAAGATGTCAACAAAAACGTATCTGACGCCGGGTATTCCATGATCACAACTGTCAATAACGACTATAGAACAGATAATAATCATAATGCCCCATTAGAGGCAAAATGGAAGCTATACGTTTCTACTTGTGTGGCATTATTAACGTTCATGTTGAGCATGCAAGCTCTTTTTTCTTGGATTCCATCACACTTTCAAAACCCATATATTCTTTGGGCGTTATCAACACCTGTACAATTTTGGTGTGCATCACAATTTTATAGGGGTGCATGGAATGCTTTAACACATCGAACTTCAAATATGAATACCCTGATTGCATTAGGCACTTCTGTTGCCTACTTCTATAGTATGGCTTCAATACTTATGCCTAATCTCATCCCAGGAGATAAAGTCCACTTCCATACATCAAATATGATAATTGCCCTAGTTTTATTAGGTCGCTATCTTGAATCCCGTGCTAAAGGCAACACCTCAAAGTCACTGAGAAAATTGATTGAATTACAACCCAGAACTGCCAATGTATTGAAGGGCAATATCGAAGAAATCGTTCCTATCGAGCAAGTTATGGTCGAAGATGTAATTTTAGTAAGACCAGGAGAAAGCATACCCGTTGACGGTGTGATAATTGAAGGTTATTCAACTGTGGATGAAAGCATGATATCTGGAGAAAGTCTACCCGTGGAAAAAATGGTCGAATCCAATGTGTTCGGAGCAACAATAAACCAACAAGGCGTGTTAAAAATTAGGACTACCAAACCAAATTCCCAGACCGTGCTTGCTAATATCGTAAGACTAGTAAGAGAAGCTCAAGGATCGAAAGCTTCAATCCAACACACTGTAGATATTATATCGAGTTACTTCGTCCCGATAATAATTTCATTGTCATTAATAACCTTAATTACATGGATTATTGCAGGACCTGCACCGGTCGTTACTAACGCACTAATGAACATGACCGCGGTGTTGATAATTGCATGCCCCTGTGCATTAGGACTGGCAACCCCTACTGCAATAATAGCAGGAATAGGCAAAGGTGCTGAAAACGGCATATTGATTAAAGGTGCAGAAGCCTTGGAAAGACTCCATAGTGCGGATACAGTTGTATTCGATAAAACCGGTTCTCTAACTCTAGGCTTATTAAAAGTAGTCGAAGTTCATCCTATTTCAATACCAGAACACCAACTCGTCTCATTAGCATGTTCTGCAGAAGTATCATCGGAACATCCTATTGGTAAGGCTATAGTGGACTATGCCAAGAAACAAAATATTGATTTTGTATATCCAGATAACTTTGAATATTTGCCGGGCCAAGGGGTATCAGCAAATGTAGATAGTAAACAAATAATCATAGGAAGCCACTATATGATGAATCAATCACTATATGATGTTTCTTCTCTAGAGGCGACATGGCAAGACTCTTCCTCTAAAGGACAAACCGCTGTGTTTATAACCATGGATGATCAGCTTATAGGTATGATCTCATTAGCAGACTCATTACGACCAGAAGCAAATGCCACGATAGAATGGATCAAAACTAGGAATAAAGAAGTATTAATGCTAACAGGGGACAATCAAATAACTGCCAATACTATTGCTCAACAATTGGGTATAACAAATGTCTTAGCAGACGCATCTCCTGAACAAAAAATTACAACAATAAAAAATTTACAGGATAAAAATAAAGTAGTCGCTATGATCGGAGACGGCATAAACGATGCCCCTGCACTCAATCAGGCAGATGTAGGTATAGCAATATCAACTGGGTCTGAAATAGCATTAGAGTCAGCCGATATAGTAATTACACATAACAATCTATTAGATGTCCAAAAATCGTTCGAGCTTAGTAGGGTTACTATCCAAATCATAAAACAAAATCTTTTCTGGGCATTCTTTTATAATACTGCCTTAATACCTATAGCAGCTGGGATCCTATATCCTCTCTTTTCCGACGGCTCTGTTCCTGGATCTCTAAACTTTTTGATTGGCGAATTCGGTTTCCTGAATCCTATAATGGCAGCATCAGCTATGGCAATTAGTTCAGTAACCGTAATCAGCAACTCTTTACGATTACAACGATGGAGAATATAATTCCTTAGAGAAATCATATGAAACTACCTCTATTCAATAAGACAGGAAATCCCGAAACCGCAATAGATCCAGTTTGCGATATGAACGTCGATACACAAAACCCTCCTGGAGGGAAGCACGAGTTCGAAAATGTCACGTACTATTTCTGTGGTCCTGGTTGTAGGGTGGCATTTTCCAAAGAGCCACCAGCCTATTTGACAGGATCCAAGAAAATACAAATGTAAATGAATCCAACCGTGATCACTACTAACCACCGCACCATACCGAACCTATCGATAAGTTATTTTAGATTGGCAATAATTATCGCCTCGGTTTTAACAATATTTTTTTACATTACCTCTTATGCCCAAGCAAATGGTAAAACTGCAGCAATACTAGAGATCACAGAGAGTGATTACAGAATAGAACTTCGTTCTTATCCAACTGAGATTAGAAAAGGAAACATGCATTTTTCTATGGTTTTTAACTACATCAAAAATGAAGCACCCGCTGAAAATCTATCAGTTGATGTAATTTTAATTGGACCGCCACCTGAAAATCTTTTCATCGGACAGAAAAAACTGGTAAAAGACCCTCTGTATCCCAATTGGTACGATTTCTCGGCTAATTTAAACCAAGAGGGAACCTGGTATTTAGAAGGTCAAATAATTGAAAACGAAGAAATCACTAACTTCATAATGCCACTAGAGGTCTATCCAGAAAATTTCAATTGGGGAATAGTTTTGGTATTCTTTTCTTCACTTCCGGTACTAATATCAATTTCGTGGTACTTTAGAAAGCTGAAAAGGAAATAACAACAAACCTAATAAGATTTCATGCTTGAGGACAAGTTTTCCTGATGACTTTCCTAGCTAAAAACAAACTACTATTTCTTTTAATTGGTTTATTCATTGTAAATATTCAACCTGTTTACGCCCATGGTTTTGGAGAAAAATACAACCTTCCACTTCCGCTTTGGTTGTATATTTATGGTGGAGGAGCGACTGTTGCTTTATCCTTCATACTAATCGGACTGTTCGTAAAAATTTCCCCAGGTGCTGATACCTATCCCAAGATAAATCTGCTTAAATTTAGATGTCTAGCAATATTTACCCACACGTACTTTATATATTGCTTAAAAACCACTTCATCTATATTACTGGTCCTTCTTATCCTATGTGGATTGTTTGGTGACCAAAATCCTTTCGGCAATATCACACCTACATTCGTATGGATAATCTGGTGGGTTGGCATTGCATATATTTCTGCACTGATAGGAAATATCTGGCTAATAATTAACCCATGGCGCAATATCTTTACCTTCTTTGAGTATATACACGATACATTGTACGGGAAACAGGAAGAAAATCCGAGAATAAT
>CAZNWQ010000083.1:0-5242 GCA_964576965.1 uncultured Dehalococcoidia bacterium | reverse complement strand
GGACTATAGCGAGTATTGCTCTAAGCAAATTTGTTTGATTGTTATCCATAAATGTATAGTAACATACGGTAACGGTTTATTCGTAAATAGTTAAATAAAGACAAATACTTTATTCCTCGTCGGCTTTATTAATACGTTTGAAAGTAGGTATGTCTAAGACAGACAAACTATTAAATGTCGCAGTTATTGTACGTGGAAACAGAGCTTGATACCTTATTGTTTTATTTGGAAATATCTAGCCAAATTTTAAGCTTAGATACGTTGTCGATCCCAATACTGATCACCAACCCATAAAGACGCCATTGGATGTAGAACCTGTGTATTAATCAATTTGACGAAATTCGTCGCTTATGCTATAATACTCAGCACAATTTAATATCATCTCGAGCGATAGGCGAGACTCTCAGGTCTAAGACCCTATACAGCAACCTTACCTTTGAAGGTGCTACTGAGGAAACGATGAGGTTCTAAGGAACAAATGGGTACAGGCTCTCTGTACACCAGAGGGCTTTTTTTATTGCCTGTCTACCTCGAGATGTAGAAAGAGGTTAAGCATGGCAGAAGAAGTATGGACAATTAAGAGATTTAGAGATACGTTGCGCAAGAAGCTCGAAGAATCTGGCCTAGGACACGTGTTGAGAGATGAAAATGACAAGGTTTTCAGGAAAAGGTCTACCACTATAGGTGCGATCTTCGTACCAAGACCACCCACTCAAGAAGAACTGAACAGGACTCCGGAAGAAAGAGAAGCTCGTATAACACAGCATGTTAAAGAGCTTAAGGAACTGGTAGATAAAGCTGAGGAAGATGAGGATGAGGATGAATATGAGGATGAAGATGAAGCCTATCCTATCTAGGTGGTATGTTTGTGGATAAAAGATTCACGTCGGCACAGGTTTAGTACCCTGACCTGTGCTTGGCGTGAACTATATTAAGTGAGGTCCTGAAACTGTTGTAGTTATTCTTAAAATTGTATAACGCTTTTGAATTCTATTTACTCATCGAAGAAGAACCAGTTGTCTTTGCTCTCAAAAACCCAAGTAACGAATCCCACGTCTTCTGCTCCAGCTCTGCTGGTACCAATAAACCAGCCTGCTTCTGAATTGTCACACGCTAGTGGATTAGAATCTCTTTGTTCCTTGGTTACAATCACGTCTGAAGAAGATCCAACACCCCTGGCTGTGTACTCTTGTAGCACATCATCGGTTGCCACTTGGAGAAAAGAGACTAAGCGGTGATCATTAGGTCCTATTTTTGCTGATACTGCTATTTCACCCCATGCTTCTTCTGATCCGAGTGTCCCAACTTGCTGTCCTGCCTGAACCACTGATCCTTCTTTCAAATCAGGGTGCATTGCGACGTGGAAAAACATGAAGAAGTAACCAGGGTGTTCAGTAGACGCGACCGTGAAATTAGCTTCTGGCCCATACTCAGTTTCAGTATGGTATACACCCACTATCCTACCGTCTACAGGGGAAAAGAATTTTATAGACATCCACTGGAAAGTATGGGGTGTATGAGCATATGCTGCATTTTCTTTAGGCACTCCAGCTGGCATGAAGTAATGTTTCATGCTTTTGCAATTTGAGCGCGTCTGGTCATATTCTGGGGTATTGTAGGAGAAGTCGTGGCCAACTCCCGATCTAATTTTTGACATTCTTGAAAATTTATCTAATTCCGTAAAATTCGATTTTGCTATTTTGGGTAGATTGTTAGGGTCAAAGCTTTCAACGTATACATTCGAGTAGTCTACTTCATCAGTTGCCAGCCTAGCATCAGGGTCAGCCCTGCCGGTATTATTGGGGTCTTCGGTAGGCTTGGCATAAGGATTAGCCTTGAACGACTCCTCGCATCTCTCTTTGTCACCAGCTGGCAGAGAAGCGCATGGATTTTGGTGTCCATTCTCAGGCTCAGTCATCCCATCTGAAGATTTGGAAGACATGTTACACATATATGCCATCATTCCGGTTGCAGTGTCACACAGAGCTGGATTTTCTTTGATCATCTGTTCGGCTTCATCCATGCATTGTTGTAATAAGTCACCGGATGCGTTTTGGCATTTATCTTGATCAAATCCAGAACTGGGACTTGGAGTAACTGATTTACCGTCTACGCAAAAACCTGTTTTGGCATCAGCATCTGTTAAGCAAGATTCATCGTCAGTTGTTTTGTCATCATCAGTGGTTTTGTTATCATCAGATAAGGCAGTGTTTTCATTCTGTTTTTCTCCCGTATCTTCCTGAGAAACAGTTTTTGTAGGTTCTGATGTTGAGTCAGGTGCTGTGGTAGATTCAGCAATTGGATTGGATGTTGGTTGTGGTAACGCGGTTGGTGTATCGGCTTTAGTATCTGTAACTACGGAACTTGCCGCATTGGAAACTTCTTTAGTTGCAGCAGGTGGCTCAGAACCCCCACCACAACTGGCGGTGATCAAAATAAACATCATGCCCACAAGCAGGATCCGAATATTTTTGTTTAGCATGTGTTATGCCTCCTAATACCTAAAGTTCTCATTTTATTTTTTTGATAAACGTGATCGGCGATGGGGTTTGGTCTAATATCTGACCACAAAACCGTAAGCCTCATGCAATAGCGTACTGTAGCATACCGTAAATATCCATGCCTGAATAGTTAAATACGAACAAATACTGTTATTGATGTGTTTGGTGTTGGTTATAGTAGTGTCTCAAACAACCCATTAGACACAAGATGGGCGACTTCTTTGGTGCCTGAAGTATGTCAGGCGCTCAGATGGCGACGAAAAGGTTAAAAGGGCCAGGCCGATGTATAATCCAACCTGGCCCTTAGAATTGCAATTATCTAAGTACGAAAAACAGAACTGATACAATCGCGATACCCACTGATCCAATATTCAGGGCATCTATTCTACCGCTCAACCCCTTGGTGAGGACATAAGCGATAAAGCCGATAGCGATGCCATAGGCAATGGAATATGTCAGCGGCATGACTATTGCAGCAAGAACCGCAGGTGCATATTCTGATACGTCATCCCAATCTATATCTTTAATATTGCGCACGAAATACGTGGCAATGAAAACCAAAGCAGGAGCGGTTGCGAAGGCCGGTACTGACTGTGCCAATGGAGCAAAGAAAAGACATGCTCCGAATAGCACTGCTACGGTTACAGCTGTCAAACCAGTGCGACCACCCTCCTTGATTCCGGCTCCACTTTCTATGTATGAAGTAGTGTTGGATGTTCCCGCCAGTGCTCCAACAACTGTTGCTGTTGAGTCAGCAACTAATGCCCGGTCAATATCTTCAACTTCGCCATCGTCACTGACCCTGCCTGTGAGATTAGCAACGGAAGTTAGTGTCCCGGCCGTATCAAGAAAGTCCACGAACAAGAATGCGAAGGCTATCCCGATAAAGCCCGCGGTTGCCAGCACAGAGAAATCCAGTTGAAAGGCATGCTCTGGATTTGGCACAGAGCCAGCTATACCACTCAACGATGCGTCGCCTGCGCCGGTTATCCATGCGATAACTGAAACGGCAAGAATTCCGATGATGATCGATCCTGGTATTCTACGGTTGTCTAATACGGCCATGATAATGAAACCAAGACCAGCCAGCAAAACTGGCCAGGAGGCAACATCGCCGAGTCCCACCAATGTTGCAGGATTGTCAACTATCACACCTGCATTTTGCAATCCGATAATCGCCAGGAATAGACCGATACCAGCGCCGATACCTAACTTCATGCTCTTCGGTATCGAGTTGATAATGTATTTGCGCGCTGGGGTAACCGACAGTATAACGAAAACAACACCAGCTACAAGTACAGCTGTTAGAGCCTGCTGGTAACTATAACCATCAGTAAGAATGACAGTATAGGTAAAGTAAGCGTTAAGACCCATTCCTGGGGCCAACGCCACTGGCCAATTCGCCCAGAAACCCATGATCAGTGTACCAACCACGGCAGCGATTATTGTAGCGGTAAATACAGCACCAAATGCCATTCCTGTGCCCTCAGTACTAAGAGTGATAGGATTGACAATAGTGATATAAGCCATGGTAAGAAAGGTCGCCAGCCCAGCGAGAAGCTCGGTCCGTACGGATGTGCCAGCCTTGTTCAAGCGAAAAAGAGTTTCTAACATCATTTCCTCCTTACAATTCACCCAATTTTGTTAGGTTCCAACAAAACATACCACATTTCTAAATCTAATCAATAGTATGTAACATGCTTTTTAGCAACAATATATTAACGATAATCTAGATATTTTCGAAATGCGTATTCAATGTTTGAGAATAGATTAGAAGGTTACTAAATGTTTTCTGTTGATCGTCCACCTGAGTCCACAACACCCTCAAGTGCATAGATGTCTGGTAATTCCCGATATTCCTGATTGTAGTCCAACCCATATCCTACAAGGAATTGGTCTGGCACCTCAAATCCTACATATTCGGCAGTGACAGAAGTAAGTCTACGGGAAGGCTTGTCTAAGAGGGTGCATATTCTCACACTGGCAGCACCTTCGTTCTCGAAATACTTTCGTATAAAATCGGCGGTAAAGCCTGTGTCTACGATATCCTCTACGACCAATATATTCTTCTGAGCTACAGGAGTACGAACTCCATGATGGAGGCGAACATCACCAGATGATTTTAAAGCTGCATCATAGCTCGACACCTTAATGAAATCTACTTGAATTGGCAAATGCAGATGGCGGATTAAGTCAGCCAGGAAGACGAATGATCCGTTCAAGGCTCCTACTACGAGGAGAGGTTCCCCTTTATAGTCGGCTTGGATCAATCGGGCTAAGCGCTCAACACATTTGCGAATCTGGGATTCACTAATAGTAAGATTTAGATTGTACACGTAGTCTTATCACCTGATCTTTAAAGTTCTTTGTTCTTGATTTAGTGTAGGGTTGTTGAGGGCTCGAACCCCAGATTCCTTGTGTGTAAATAAAGTGCTTCATTGTTGCTAGATATACCTACACATTCCAATTCTAGCATTTATAGTCACGATATTGAACCTCTATGTTTCACAATATGCCACAGTGTCTGTATGGAAAAAGTGTGTAGTATGCAGTAAATCTGTGTAGTGATATTATTACGCCTATTCCTCTATTCGTATATGTTTTTCATATTCCAGGCATCTAATGAAAGTAGTCTTGCTTCGGAACCCTGAGCACGTATGGAAACCCCAGTGCTATCAGGCAATCCGGGATACACTCTTACAGCGGCACAAGCTTTGTCATTCACAAAAACTTCAACAACG